>CAVGRN010000005.1:0-66669 GCA_963631545.1 Paludibacteraceae bacterium
GCCGATTCGTTTCGTTTTGAATCTATTACTGTCCGCTAAAACAATATAAACCATCGGCCGACTTGTTGAAATAGAGGAGTTGGGTGGCTAGCAGGTCATGTACAAGCCCAAACTCTACTCATCGCTGTCATTTGGAGGCGGTTCGGACGCTGTTTAATTTTCATGTCAAAAATAACCAAATGGGCTGAATTCCAAGCGAGGAATCCAGCCCTAATTTTATTTGCCTCAAATAGTTTAGCGGACGCTAATAGTTTCTAACTGAAAAACAGAAATCCACAAAGTCATTATTTGAGTATTCTCTTTTTGGGTGACGCATTGATGAAGTCAAGAAAAGGGGGAAGTGATAGCACTTCCCCCATCCTTTTGTAACCCATTCAGATTGTTGAAATCCGAGGGGTGTTATTTTTTGATGAATTTTAAAATCTGCGTGCCGATTTGAAGCACATAGTTTCCTGTTGCAAGGCTTGCCACATCGATTTGTGTCTCACCAGAAATTTTTGCTTGCTTTAACATTCCGCCTTTCATGTCAAAGATTCGTACAGTCTCGCCATCTTTTGCTCCGTTGACGATGATAACGTCTTGTGTAGGGTTGGGGTAAACATAAAGCGAATTAGAGGAAATCGTTTCGGTATTGGTGGCAGAACCTGGCCCGAATGAGATTTTCCGTACATTCTTGATGGCTTCGTTTGCCAAGGTTACCCCTTGGTTGGAAATCAAGAAAAGTGAGTCTGTGCTGAAAACGAGTTTCCCCAATGAGGACAACGCATTTGCTCTTTCAGTTTTGTCAAAGTTGGTGATGATGAGGTGGTCTTTCGCCGCCTCTGCTGCTTGTGTCTGAATTGCGAATGATGTCATAAGCACCAATGCCACGAAAAAAATCTTCTTGCTCATTGTTCAACTATTTGTTTTTGTTTCTGCAAATATAAGAAAAGATCCTTGTTTTCATCTTTTTCGGGGTTTATTTCGCAAGATTCTTCAGCCGTTGCAATAGCGTCGGGTGCGAATAATGAAAAAATACATACGCCGGATGTGGATTGAGATTGGAGAGCGACGAAGAGGAGAGTTTCTTCAATGCGCTTCCGAGTGCATCTCCCAATCCGTTTTCTTTGGCAAATGTGTCTGCTTGATATTCATTCCGCCGTGACAAAACGTTCAGCCCGATGCCCAGACAAAGCGAGATGGGCGAGTAAAGCACGCCAAATACCAACACGCCGAAGTGAAACGATGGTTGGCTGCTTCCCAGAGCCTCGGCAATGTACATATTGCCGCTTTCTGGCTCGCCTAAGGCTAATGAGAGTAGGAAGAACATCACAGCCATATTGATGAGCGAGATGGCGAGCATCGTGCGTGTGTGTTTATGTTTGTAGTGTCCGATTTCGTGCGCTAAAACCGCAACAATTTCTTCGGTGGTAAGCGTGTTCATTAGTGTGTCGAACAAAACGATTCGTTTTTTCGCTCCTAGTCCGGTAAAATAGGCATTGGCTTTCGTGCTTCGTTTTGAACCATCTATAACGTACAGATTTTCAATCTGATAGCCAACTTTTGAGCAGAATTTTTCAATTGCTGTGCGTAGCTCTCCCTCTTCCAAAGGTGTTTGTTTGTTGAAGAGGGGGACAATCAGGTTGGAATAGAACATCATCACGAAGATGTTGATGAGGGCGACGACACTCCAAGCGATAATCCAAAAATACTTTCCGGTATATTGGTAGAAAAGAATGAGTAGCGAAATGAGCAATCCGCCGATGATCAGCGTTAAAACCCACTCTTTCAAAGTGTCGATGGTGAAGAGTTTCGACGTCATTTTATTAAATCCGAATCGCTCTTCTATGTGGAATGTTTGGTAGATGCTGAATGGAAGGGAGATGACCTCGTTGGCGAAATAGAGTATCCCGAGAAATATCAGCGACACGAGCAAGGCGTTATCGGTTAGTCCGCGAGCCACTTCGTCGACAAAGTTGAACCCGAAGAGGAAAAACATCAGCAGTACTACTGTTGTGGAGAACAGGTCGGACACGCTTTCAAATCGTTGATTGGTGCGAAAGTACTGTTGCTGTTTTTGGTACTTCTCGGTGTCGTACAATCCTTTTACCTCATCAGGCAGGGGCAATTTTGAGTAAGAACCATTAACATAGTCTAAATAAGCCTCTAAGGCAAAGTCCGCAACGATGATGGCGATGATAATCCAAAATAGTATGGTGTACATTTTTTTAGGATTTATTCTACATATAAAACAAGACCTTTCAGATATTCTCCTTCTGGGTGGTAAATGTTGATAGGGTGGTCGGCTGGCTGCGTGAGTTGGTGCAAGATGCGCACCTTGCGACCAGACTGTGCCGCTGCACTGAACACAGCCAATCGGAATTGCTCTTTGTTCACCGCCTGTGAGCAGGAGAATGTAAAAAGTATTCCTCCACTTTTGATTTTTTCAAAAGCCTTGGCATTTAACCTTTTATAACCTTGTAGTGCGTTGCGCAACACATCACGATGTTTTGCGAACGCTGGTGGATCAAGTATTATCAGATCGTATTCGCTTTCGGGCATGTTGTCCAAATATTTGAAGGCGTCGGTTGCGATGGCTTTGTGTCGGTCGTCGTTCGGGAAGTTGAGCGATACGTTTTCGTTCGTCAGCTCTATTGCTTTTGCCGAACTGTCTACGGAAACCACTTGTTTCGCTCCGCCGCGCATTGCGTAGAACGAGAATCCTCCTGTATAACAAAACATATTTAGAACGGTTCGTCCAGAAGCATAATACTCCAATAAAGAGCGATTCTCGCGTTGGTCGACAAAGAAACCTGTTTTTTGTCCCTTTAGCCAGTCGACTTTAAAACTCAACCCATTCTCTTTTGCAATGCAATCTTCCTCAGAACCAATTAGATAACCATCTTGTGTATCAATGTTGGCTTTGTGTGGCAACGTGGCTTCCGACTTGTAGAACACGTTTTTCACTGTTCCACCGGTAACCTCGACAAGGGCTTTTGCCAAATCTTCGCGTATCAAGTGCATACCCACAGAGTGCGCTTGTAACACGGCAGTGTTGCCGTAGATGTCGACAATCAGTCCGGGTAGGAAATCACCCTCGCCATGGACCAATCTATATGCGTTAGTATCATTGGAATGAGCTAATCCGATGTCTGCGCGAAGCCGGTAGGCTGCTTCTATTTTTTGCTTCCAAAAATCGTAATTAGGGGTTTCTTTTTCGAAGGATACAATCCGCACGGCAATCGACCCGATTTGGTAATGCCCGATGGCGCAGAATTGTTTGTCGCACGAATAGACCTCCACGCAATCGCCTTCTTGGGGGCGACCGATGATTTCCTGTATCGCACCCGAGAACACCCAAGGATGGAATCTTAGAAGTGATTCTTCTTTCTTGGGTTTTAAGATTATTTTGGCAAAATTCATCTCTTTCTATCTTTTTCAGTGAAATTGGCTACAGAAACCAAGAAGGTAACTGAAACGCTGAATAATTGGTTATTAGAACGTTGGAATACGTCTGATTTGTCATTGTTATAAATGTCTCGAAAATTGTATGCGTAGCGTCCTCCGACGATGGCGTGGCACTTGCCGGCACGCACGTCAATTCCCAATCCTCCGGTAAGTCCGTAATCCACCGTCCGATGTTCGTCGTTTATTCTAGGATCGTCATCAAGGATTGCGGAGCGGCGACTATCTTCTGGTATATTCCACTCCAAATCACCGTATTTCGTGAGGAAACAGAATTTTGGCCCTAATTCAACGAAAAATCTCACCCTCCTTTTCCCGAAAAATATATGGGCGAGGACGGGGATTTCAATGTACTCTAATCGCCTTGAAATTTCCACATCTTGCACGTTTATTTCGTTGACGAGGTTTATGCCTGAATCGTCGTGGAACGACTCTAACCATCCTGCCTGTGTGTAGTTTACCTCAAATTGCAGCCCGAAATGGTTTTGGTGTATGTAGCGGAAAACCGCACCAAACCGATAGCCTGGACGGAATGTTTGGTCGCCTAACTCATTTTGCCGGTACACATCGTTGTGTAGGAAACTCACTTTTGAGAATCCGACACCGCCGCTGACACCGATGGCAATCTCCTGCATTTGGTTTCGCCTCAGTTCTTGTGCGGCACATGGCAGAATGGCGCACAAGAGGGCGATAGTGAGTGCGACTGCTATTTTGAGGTTGAATTTCATTTCTTGTTAGAATTCTTCTTTGCTTCGTTCTCCAGATTCTCTGCGCAAATCGGGCATATTTGCATGCTAACGCCGTCTGTTGCCGTAAGTCCTGTTTGGGCATTATGATTGGTCAGGAAAAGACCTTGTGAGTAGAAACCACCTTTTTCTGCCAATCTTGTGAAATAGAACTTGGATTGCAGTGTTCCCACTTTAACGGGCTGCTCTGCGAACTCAAAATCGTGTCCGTTTGTTGAAACTGCCGTTGCAAAATACATTGCCAAATCGTAGCCCACCATTCCATACTGAGGGTGTGAGTTGAATGGCTCGGCATTGTAGAAATGACGATATTTGCAGAGGTAACTTCTTACCTCGGGATTGGAAAAATCGACGTGGAATGGTGTTACGAAATAGGTCGGGAACACATACATGTCTTTACTGATACTCTGGAAATTTTGCCATTCGGAGAAGCCGAACAATGCCACTTGCCGTTTGTCGGTTTGTAACATATTCACCATCGGAAGGGCTTGACTGAGAGCTACCTGGTTGGTTGTCAGTGGCACAATGATGTTTTCTTTGTCGTTAGATAGTGCCGCTCGCAATGTCGCAATATTGTCGAACAAAACCTTGCGGTATGGCACTTTGCGTTCTTTCAGTATTGCTTCAAGCGTGTCGGCGAACATTTTCTTGTCGTCATACGCTGCGTTTTTGAAACGCCATAAGACAACGTTTTTCTCCTTGAAACTTTTGATGAAAAGTTCTGCCATTTCGTAGTTCAACTTGTCTGTCGGCGAGTTGATTTGGAATACGTTAGGGTTTACGATTGTCTCGTCTGATTTAGAGGAGAATGGAATCACCAATTTTATATTGTTTTCCAAAGCAAAATCTGCCATTTTTTTGATTTGAGCGGTGTAAGCCGGACCCACCAATACGTCAAGGTTCTTCATCTCAGGTCGGTCCAATACTTTTTGGATTTCATCTTCGCTTTTGCCCGAGTCGTATGTGTAGATATTGAATGACAATCCGCTCTGCCTCAAACTGTCAATTGCCAATAGGAATCCTTGGTAAAATTCCAAGAATTTTTTAGTGTTGCCATCAATCTTTCCTTTATCGTTCACTTTCGAAAGGTGGAACGGGAGCGTTATGGCGATGTTGATTTCTTTCTTGGGGGTGTAAGACCGGTCGAAAAGGTCTTTCACGTCGGAGATGGAGTCGAGAACAGTTGATTCCGACACGAATGTGGAGTCGGTGAGCAATGAGTCTGCCGCAACTGCCGTGTTTGAGAATTTAGGAGGAATGATGAGAATCATACCCTCTTTTAGTCCGTCGTTTAAGTTGGGGTTTAGTTTGACGATTTCATCGTGTGTTACGCCGTAGGTTTTTGAAATGGAGTAGAGAGTCTCTTTCTTTTTTACGACATGGGTTGAGAATTGGGCGTTTTTCGCCTCCACAGAGTTGGCACGGATGCCCGTGTTGGAGTGAACAGGCGGAATGATTAGTTTCTTGCCGATTTTCACACCGTCTTTCACATCTGGGTTTAGACGGATGATTTCGTCCGTCGAGATGCCGTAGAGACGGCTGATGCTGTAAATCGTTTCTCCTTTTCCCACTTGGTGTACGGAGAAGGATGGTTGTTGCACTTTGTCAATTTTTGGCAGAGTGTCGCTCACGGTCAGTGTTTGTCCTGTGATTTTCTTTTCTGGAATTTTCAGCTCCATACCAGATTTCAGCCCTTTCGTCTTCAATTCGGGGTTGATTTCGTAAAGGTCTTCAAACGTCACATCATATTTTTTTGAGATAGAATAGAGCGTTTCTTTACGGTTTACTTCGTGGATGGTGTAGCGTTGCTCCTTGTACGGAATCAGTATGACGGAGTCGAATGCAAGACCGTTTTGTGTGCCGGGATTCACCGCTTTAATTTCTTCCTCCGAAACGCCGAAGCGTTTGCAGATAGAGTAGAATCCTTCGCTTTTTTGCACAGTGTATTCGTAATAGATTTTGCCGTTAATCTGCTTCTTTGGGTAGTTTAAACCCTCATTGCCAGACACTCCCCATGCCAACGTACTGATGACGGCAGAAAACAATATACAACTTAAAATCCTTTTCATTCTTTCCTTTTTCTTTTCGCCTTAATGGGGCGACTCTTGCCTTGTGCGAGAGTGCGCCGCCTATATAGACGCAGATTTTCGCAAATTTATAAAAAAGAGCCGCTATTAATGATTGGCTGCGGAAAAACTTTTACACATTTGGGCTTAAGGCAAGTTTTTTTATATTTTTGTTTGGACAGGTATAATTTTCTTTTCTATGGATTACAAGGGTTTAGGAATGCCGCTTCCCAGCGTGGGGCATCAAGACATTGTCCTTTGGCTTTATAGGAGATTGTTGAAAAAGCTTCCGAAGAAGTATCGCCCGAATTTGTGTAATAGCGATCGTACGGCGGATTTCATCAAGGGCAAGGGGGAGATTGTGCCAGATATTTGCCTGTTTACCAATGTCAGGTTCGATGACGGATGGCAGCACGAGGGGCTTCTTTTTGAAGTAGAGGTGGTTAACTGCAAGGGTCAAAAATCTTCTGCGGAGAATATTGAACGCCTATTCGGGCGGACGGAGAGTTTGCAGGAGGCATTTCTTTTCAACTACGAAATGGATGAGTGGATTCGCTACACAAGACAAGATGATGGGCGGTTTAAAGTAGAACACTCCGATTTTTCAAGGACATTCAGAACACATCTTAGCAGATTAGCCAAAGTGGGGGCGAGTATAGAGGAGTATCGCCAGCTGTTTTAGAATTTCATCCTTAACGGAACATCTCTTGACGGGAACTTCTCTTGAATTTGTCTCGCTCTTTCATACTCACTTGGTAGGTGATTACCTCGTTGGCGAGCGACACTGGGTCATCTTTTGAGTAGGTCTCATTGCGGACGAAGCCGCCCAGTACGCCGTCTTTCATTTTCTTCCCAGGTTTCCAGCCTTTCCCGATATAGAAAAACATTTGATACCGCCCATTGTCGATTTTGAACGTGTAGGTGCTGTCTGCCTGAACGTATGCATGCGCCACAACTCGTCCGTCTTCGTTCTGTTCTTTGATTATTGCCACCATATCGAACCCGATGGGCGCAACAACCTCTACATCAGAGTAGTGTTTCTTTTGAGCCGTCCGGTTCTCTCCAAAAAATGATGAGTAGGGAGCGGAGCCATGGGCTAAAACATTGTTTCCATATTTTTCGATGTCTAATTCAATCTGTAATAGCGAGTCGCGCAGGAACGTCGCCTCGGGCGTATGCTCGCCTTGCGGATAGGCATGCAGAAATTCGTCGTATGCTCGGATGGTGTTTTTTTCTTTCTTCTTCAGAAAATAATCGTCCTCCAACAATGCTTTCCGTTGGTCGACAGACGCTTTGTGCCGACTGTCGGGGTAGTCGTCCAAAAACTCAACGTACGATACGACGGTGTTTTTGCATACCGCACTCCAATAGTCTGCCGTTTCCGTAAAGATGAGCAGAAATGCTGTTACGAGAACCAGTACGCCTAACGCGGCAAGGGTTACTATCTTTCCAACCGAGTATTTCATAATTGTAAGCATTTATTGATGGCATTGAGGATGCCGTCTTCGTCCATACCATACAGTTTGTACAATTCCTGTTGTGTGCCGTGTGTTGCGAACAGGTCTGGCAACCCCACTCGCACTATTTTCACATCGCTGATTCCGTTGTCTGCTAAAAACTCCAACACGGCGGAACCGAATCCTCCCTGCTTCACGCCATCTTCCACGGTTACGATTTTTTTGAATCGTGCGGCTATCTCGCAAAGCAAATCTCCGTCCAATGGTTTTAGAAACATCATATTATAGTGTGCCACGGAGATACCGTTCTCTTGGGCTTTTGCCACGGCTTTTCTCACTGCATAGCCCAACGGGCCAAGAGAAAGAACGGCGATATCGCTTCCATCGGACACCTGATATCCTCTGCCGATACTTATTTCTTTAAACGGAAGATGCCAATCAAGCAGTACGCCTTTCCCACGAGGGTACCGAATCAGAAACGGACCGTGTCCGGGCTGAGAGGCGGTGTACATTAGGTTGCGGAGTTCCACAACGTTCATCGGCGATGCGATGGTGAGGTTTGGTACACAGCGAAACGCTGCCAAGTCGAACGCTCCGTGGTGTGTTGCGCCATCTGCCCCGACTAAGCCAGCACGGTCTATGCATAGCACCATATCGAGATTTTGAAGTGCCACATCGTGTATCACGTTATCGTATGCTCTTTGCAGAAATGAAGAGTAGATGTTGCAAAACGGCATCATACCCATCTTCGCTAATCCTGCGGAGAAAGTTACGGCATGCCCTTCGGCTATTCCTACATCGTAGACCCTGTCCGGCATCTCTTGCATCATAAATGACATAGAGCAGCCCGACGGCATAGCAGGTGTCACGCCAACGATTTTTTCGTTTATTCTTGCCAAATCCAGAAGAGTATGGCCGAACACATCTTGAAAGAGTGGAGGGGTGTCCTTGGTAATGGGCGGAATCACACGTTTGCCGGTTTCCTTGTCGAACACGCCTGGCGCATGCCATTCGGCGGCAGAGAGTTCCGCAGGTTTATAGCCCTTTCCTTTGATAGTCTTTATATGGAGGACTTTCGGTCCTTTGTAATTTTTTATCTCTTTGAATATCTTAACCAACTGCAGCACATCATGGCCATCGACGGGGCCGAAGTAACGTATGTTCAATCCTTCAAAAATGTTGTGCTGATTGGTCAGTGCGGCTTTGAGTGAGTTGTTTCGGCGGATGTAATCTGCCTTGTTCTTCTCGTTCACCCAACCCATTTTTTGCAGAATTTGCGAGAGTTTGTACCGCCATCGGTTGTAAACCTTTGATGTGGTGAGTTTTACAAGATATTCGCTCATTCCGCCCACAGGCTTGTCAATCGCCATGTGGTTGTCGTTTAACACCACTAATAGGTTGTTTTTGTAAAACGCGGTGTTGTTTAGTCCCTCAAAAGCCAGTCCGCCAGCGATTGATGCGTCGCCAATCACAGCCACGGTGTGCGTTTCTTTTTTTCCGAGATGTTCCGCTGCGATGTCCATACCCAATCCGGCTGAGATGGAGTTGGATGCGTGTCCGGCGATGAAGGCGTCGCACGGACTTTCGGCAGGAGAAGGAAAACCCGACAAGCCGCCGAATTTGCGATTTGTGCTGAATTGTGCCTTCCGTCCGGTAAGGATTTTATGTCCGTAAGCCTGATGACCTACGTCCCACAATATATTGTCGGTTGGCACATCGTACACATAGTGAAGGGCTACGGTCAGCTCCACAACGCCAAGACTTGCACCGAGGTGGCCTGGGTTGTGGGACAATTCCTCGATGATGAACTGCCGCAGCTCGTCGCAGAAACGGGGCAAGTCCTCTTCTCTGAGCGTTTTCAGGTCGGCTGGCGAATCAACTTTTTTCAGTAGATCCCCCATTATGTATGATGTCGAATTATCCTTATCTTCCATTTCGTTTTTCATCCAATTGGAATTTCATCATAAAATGAACTCACGAATATACAAATTACTCGTGAGATTCATCTTCACCTTTGCATCAGAACTGGAAATAGATGAATTTTTGAAGGTCTGCCGTGATGAATTGATAGATCACAAATACAAACGCTGCTACGCTGACCGCCATCACTGGAAGCGGAAGTTTAGCGAATGCTATTCGGTATCTTCGTTTGAAATTATCAGGTAACCAGTGGATTATCATTCCAAGCACGATTAGGGCGAATACATTGATGTAGCCTAAGGTGATTTGTGGAATCAGCGAGCAGTCCCACGTTCCGCCAATCTGTGCGACCATATTTTTTGCGGTGTCCCACGCTTTCTCGTTGGCTTCTGCGGGATTGAGGTTGGAGCCGGCGCGGAAGAAGAGCCTCGTCCAGGTGATGAAGACGAATGTTTGGAATACCGCCCAACACATTTCCACCCATTTCATTTCCGATTTTCCACCTATTATGTTATAAATGAGTCGGACGAATGTCCCGATGAAGATGATGCCTGCCCAAACCGTCGCAATGTTCCACACTGGTGCCGGGAAGAGGTAGGCAACGGCGGCGCATACCAATGTTATGGCTGCTATTACCGCTGTGCGCACATACACGTCCCAGTCTTTCCAAAAGCGATAGACAATCATTCCGATGCCGTTCAGACCTCCCCATATCATAAAGTTCCAACTTGCCCCGTGCCACAGACCTCCGAGTAGCATAGTGTTCAACCTGTTCATATTTGATGTGAGGTTTTTCTTTTTCTCGGGGAATTTGTAGCAGTTGATTGTTACGATGGCTGCGATGGCAAGGAGTATGATTGCCACCCAAATGCTACCCGAAAGTATGGTTCCCACCAATGCGATGGTCAATATGCATGCGTATGTCCCGAAAGATGCGGTGCGGTTTCCACCGAGAGGAATGTAAAGGTAGTCTTGCAGCCACTTCGAGAGGGAGATGTGCCAACGTTTCCAGAACCCACCGGGGTTGGTGGCTTTGTAGGGCGAGTTGAAGTTGGTGGGCAGATAGAAGCCCATAAGCATTGCCACACCGATGGCTATGTCGGTATAGCCTGAGAAGTCGGCGTATACTTGGAGCGAATAGCCGAACAGTGCCACCAAATTTTCAAATCCGGTGAACATCGTTGGGTTTTCAAACACGCGGTCTACGAAATTGACAGCGATATAGTCGCTTAAAATGATTTTCTTCGCCATTCCGTTTAGAATCCAGAACATAGCAATGCCGAACTGTCGCCGAGAAAGGAAGTATTTTTTTGTGATCTGAGGGAGGAACTCGCTCGCACGCACAATAGGCCCCGCCACCAACGAAGGGAAGAAGGTAACATAGAATCCGAAGTCAAAAATATTGCTCACGGGTTCGACGCGCTTTCTGAATATGTCCATTAAGTAACTGATACACTGGAATGTGTAGAACGAGATACCGACGGGAAGAAGAATCTGGTCGACGGAGAACGCTGGTCTGCCTGCGATTTCGTTGCCCACCCAGGCGAAGGCGTTAAACACTTCGATATTTGTCCCGAATAGATTGTTCACCATATCGGCGAAGAAATAAGCATATTTGAAATAGCAGAGTGTGAGCAGGTTGACAAGCAATCCGAACACTAACCAGCGTAGTTTGCCTCCGTCGGTCTTGCACTGGAAGATTTTCGCTCCGGTGAAATAGTTGAACAGCGTTGAGAACACAAGTATGAGGGTGAACCATCCACTCGTTTTATAGTAGAAAAAGACACTGACGAGGAATAGGAACGCATTGCGAAGCAACACTTTGTTGTGTAGCAGACTGAACGCTGCGAACACAAAGATGAAGAATATCCAAAAGTAGTGCTGCGTGAAGAGCAGTGGCGACTGCGGGTCGAACGCAAATGTGTCTTTTAAGAAATTTAGTAGTATTTCCATTCTTATCTTTCTAAGTATGAGGTTATTAGCGCATTGTAAAATGTGCTACCAATAAGTTTGTATCCTTTTTTTGTAAAATGAATTTTATCTTTTTGCGCGAGTCCTGCTTTTTCCCATAGGCGCATAGACTCTAATCCTCCCATCCACCCGAAGAGGTCCCAATAGCCACCATTGTATTTTTGGGCAAGCGTGTAGAAAGCGTGTTCTACCGTCAATCCGTTGCGATTCACCACGTAGCGCGTTTTCCGGTTGCGGCGTGTTTTTCGGAATGAGTCGTTGTTGGTTATGAAAACGTAAAAGCACTCGGGATTTACTCGGTTGAATTTTTGAATGAGGGTGTCGTAGTTTGCGATAAACTGCTGCTCAGAGAAGTTTACAGGTACGGCGTCGTTGATTCCGATGGCGAACACCACCATATCGGGCTTGATTAACTGAATGTCTCGCTCAAAATTCTCGCAAGAGAGGTAGGACGGAACAGCCGCCCCATTTACGCCTATTGAGTGGTAGACGATCCCGTCGTTGTCATTTTCCGCCACGAAACCGCAAAGGTTGAAGCGGTGCGGAATGGAGTCCGCTTGTACGATTCTCAGTTGGAAAGAGTCTATCGGACTTTTGAATTCGTAGATAAAAGACGCTGTTTCTTCTTCTTGGATGGGGAAACGGAAAGACTCGTCTTCTTCCACCAAAATTGGCACGCTGAGAGAATCTCCATATCCTAACAGACGGAGTCGAGTGAAATCCCAACGATTGGTTGAGTCAATGTCTAAATTAACTTTTATTTCTGCTTGCGGATCTTCTGTCGTCAGGGCGATGCCCGTCATTCCGATTTTTGACAGTCGTTCTTTTTTTAGATTCCGTGAAGCGATCCATTCGCCCTTTGAGCGAACTTTGAAGTTGGACGGGTTGTTAGTCTTCGCAGCCTGAAAGGGGAAGAACACGCCTCTCGCAGGTTTCAAATCTCCATTGATGGAGTCTAAATGGCAACGCACAGTGTGCGAAATGACGTCTGCCTGTACATGCGACCCCCCGATGTGGAGAATGTTTATTTTGCCTTCACCACAAAGCAGTATGGAATCTATCTTACTGAAAAATAGGTCTCTACGTGCCGCATCTTTTCCTGGGAACTGCATAAAACGCAGCGAATCGACAACAAACGGCGGCACTTCCAATCCACGTACGAGTAGGTTTTCCACCCCGTAGGCTGGCTTTACGGATGCGTATAGTGCAATCAATGTTGTTATACGCAACCATAATGCAGTTTGCCGCATTATACCGCTTATTCCACGCCGCTCCATTTGGTATTCCTCTTCAAAAAGTGGTAATAATCGTAGGCGTTGAAGAATGACTGAACGAATACATCAGCAATTTTTTCCGCACCTTGCTCGGTAAAGTGGATGTAATCTGATGCCGCCCAGGCCGGCTGGTGCTCCACCCATTTCAGCATAGAGTTGTGTCCGCCCATTACCTCGTACATATTCCAGAACATTGCATTGTTTTCTATGGCGGCTTCTTTCATCGCTTCAATGGTTGTTTCCAAGAACGGATAGGTCTGCATTTCGCCTGCCACCCTGGTTGACATATCAGCTGGTCCAATCAGCAGTATTTTTGCTTCTGGATACGTTTTATGCAGATAATCAATTTGCCGGATGATGTTTTTCTTGTAGTATTCTACGCCCTTGTCTGAATTCAGGTAGGGAGTAGCGTTTCCTCCAAATTCCATGATGATCAGTCCTGTATTAATTGCTTTCATAGAGGAGGATAGGATGTGTTGTGAAATCTTTGTGAAGAATGTTCCCGATGAGCCTCGCAATGGTATATTGTCTACGAACACGCCGCTCGGACTTTCCAATGAAACTCCGTAAATCTCGGCTTTTCCGGACAGGTTCAATGAAACTTTTGAAGTGAATTCTCCTAATTTCCAAGTAATGACAGACAATTCTGGCTGGAAGTCCGAAATGGTTTGTGTAGAGTCTTTCCCATTATAAGATAGGGTGGCAGAGAAATCCTCGCTTGTGTTGCCCACTAAGAGCGTTATTTTTGAGAATTTTTTTGTGTGAGGGAATGTTTTTTTCCAGTTCCTTGAGGCAAAGTTGAGGCGCACCTTGCCGTTGAGCTGAGCCATTTGTGCCAACACGCCATAGCGGTCGTGCGAAAGTTTTTTGCGCAGGTTGCCATCTGCGATGTAGCGTGGCAAACTGTCGGAGGCTGACTGGCTGACGGAGATGGAAGGTATAGGTTGGATAGCCGGTGCTAAACCAACGCCCCAACCGCCGAATTTCTCCTGAAATCGTTCCCGAATGTAGCCGGAAATTCTGTCTTGCTCAATCTGCGAATCTCCGTAGTGGAGTATGTGTATAGACTCTTTACCTTGTGCGCATTCATCAAGCAAATCGAAGAGGGGGAAGAGCGTTGAGATATCCTCGTTCGGACATTCTATTCTTGCCACCGTCTTGTAAATCAAATTCTTGTAAGATTTGAGTGTGTCGACATAGGCTAAGGAGTCTCGCACCTCCGCAGCCAACATTTCCTGGCGGATAGAGTCTTGTTGTATTTGCAACTTCATCTCTTCTTCAGCCTTGCGAAGTTTCTCGTCGGCAGTTTCTTTGTCTTGACTCTTCTTGGTCATAGCCTCCGTCAGCGTTGGGAAACGCAGCACTTTGCCGCACACTTCAATTCCGCCTTCTGGGAAAAATAGGCAGATGCCCACAATGAGGGCGAGGACGGAGCATAGAAATATTAATGTCTGGTACGCTTTCATACTACCTTGGTATGATTTCTGTTTTATTTATTGTTTCTTGGAAGCACAATGCCGTCATCACCGATAGTGGGTGCATTGTCATAGATGTCTTCCTGGGTGAGTTTCTGTATCAGTTTCAAGACTCGCTTGTCTGGGTCGATGTGAGGGCCTTTGTTGGGCGGTTTAATCTGATAGGTAGAGATGATTTCTGCGGAAAGCACGTTTCCCGACTTCGCATCGATTTTAGCCCGTATGATTGGTGCCAGTCCGTTCTCCGCCTTAATGTTAATATTGCTGTAGGTGGCGAAGTTACCCATACTGTAAGCGATGAATTTGCCATTGTATATTTCCACCGCGCGAGTAACGTGAGGACCGTGTCCCAATACCAGGTCTGCGCCGGCATCCACCACTGTGTGTGCGAATTCGTATACGTTCCCGCGGTTTTGTCCTAAGAATGTTTCGCTTTTCCGTGTTACGTGTTGGTGCGAACGCCCTTCCGCACCACCGTGGAAGGAGACAATGACGATGTCGCATTTTTCTTTCTTTTTCAAATCTTCCACGATCTGCTGTGCATTGTCGAGGTCTGTGATTTGGACGGTGCCTCGGTTGGGTGCAAATGCGCAGAATCCGTATTTCACGCCATCTTTCTCAAAAACGGTGTACGGGTGGGAGGTGAAGCCTGCCCAGTGTAGATTGTTATCGTCCAAAACTTTTGCGGTGTTGTTTTTCCCGGCTTCGCCGAAGTCGCCAGAGTGGTTGTTTGCCACACTGAGAAGGTTGAATCCCGCATCTATAAAGCAATTGACAAAAGATGATGGCATACCGAACGTGAAGCAAGTGGTGGAATTGGTGCAGTTTTTTGCACCGACTTTCGTGTCAGAGAATGCTCCTTCGAGGTTGCAGAACACAATGTCGCCATCAGCCAAGTAGGGCTTAACTTCTTGCAAAAGGGGTGAACAATCGCCTTCGGGAGGAAGATAAGAGTTGTTGGGTACGATGCTGCCCAGCATAATGTCGCCCACGGCCACGACCAACAATGTGTCTTTCCTGTTTCGAACATCGTCGGGTTTGGGTAGTGAATTTGACAGGGTGAGATTTCTAATGCTATCGATTGATACAACTCCAATTGCATTTTGTATCGTTTCTTGTTTCAGCGTATCGGCAGGGGCGGGTTGCGCATTGTTGGTTGGCTCGCTGACTTGCTTTCCTCGTGCTGCGTTAACAGGCATAGATATTTGTATGAACAATACTAATGAGCAAAGGACACTCAAAAATCGGAACATTTTGTCAGATTATTTATGAATTTTTAGCAAAATTATAAAAACGTGGGGAAAAGCACAACCAAAGTATTTAAACCTTATTAACATATCTTGTTTGTGTATACCAATTCGGAGATGTGGTTTTCTGCAAAGACGTCGGCAGCCACTTCCACAAGTAGATTCGCATCCACATTGTCTAATTGAAGGCGGATGTCGTCCATTGTTTCAAACGAGTTGAAATAGAGGTAACTTTTCGCAACGGAGAGAATCAGGTTCTCTCGGTTTTCTTGAGAGATGGCGAGTTGTCCTAACAACTGTTTTTTGTATCGGTCTAACTGTGTCTTAGACAGCGGATTGGTGTAGAATCGTTTTAATTCTGAGCGCACGAGGTCGGTGCATCGTTCGCGGTTTTTCTCGTCGGTGCCATAGTAGACGGAGAAGATACCGCAGTCGGAATAGGCGGTGTAGGCCGACTCCACATTGTATGCCATGCCATTTTTCTCGCGTAGGAGGAGGTTGAGCCGGCTGTTCATGGAGGGTCCGCCTAAAATGTTGTTGAGTAGGCAGAGGGGCAGTCTACGGTCGTCCGAGAGGTCGTAGCCCCGGCTGCCTATCATCACATGCGCCTGCGAGGTATGTTTCCTTTCAACTTGATTGAAAGTCTTGTGCGTTTTGTCAATGCGAGCAACTGGCGCACTGTATGATTTCTCCACTTCGCCGAAATATTTCATAGCGAGGTGTTCAACTTTTTTGAAAGGAATTTTCCCTAATGAGAAGAAGAGTATTTTGTCGGTGTTATATGTGCGGCGCACGAATTTGACGGCATCCTGTGTTTTGTATTTTTTCAGTTTTTTTGCTTCGCCTAAGATGTTGCGCCCTAATGGCGTTCCGGCGAATAGTAGAGCCTCGAAATCGTCATAGATTAATTCGGATGGGGTGTCGCGGTAAGAGTGTATCTCATCGATGATGACGTCCACCTCCTTGTCTATTTCTTTTTGTGGAAATGTGGCGTGGAAGACGATGTCGGAGCATAGTTCTACCGCTCGTTCAAAGTCTTCGCAAAGAATGTTGGCGTAGACGAAGGTTTCCTCTTTGGTTGTGTAGGCGTTCAGCTCGCCCCCCAACGAGTCTAACCGGTTGAGTATGTGCCACGCCTTGCGCTTGGTCGTCCCTTTGAAAAGGGTATGTTCGATGAAGTGTGCCATGCCCGACTCAGACTCCAACTCATCGCGTGTGCCGACATTAATGGCGAATCCGCAGTAGGCTACGGGCGAATCATCGTGGATATGCACCATACGAATGCCGTTGGGCAGAACATTGAAGTGTATGTCTGACGATAAATCCATAATTATTTGATGCCTAATTTGACGATCTCTTGTGCGGCGATGCATACTTGCTCATACCATTCTTTGCCGAAACGTCGTATCAACGGAGTTTCCAGAAATTTGTAAACCGGCAGTCCTTGTTTTTTGCCGAGGCTGAAGGCGCACTTGCAAACATCCCATTTATGGATGTTGACTGCTACGGTTCCGTTGCTTAGTTTGCGTAGCCTGACGGGGTAGAGGTGGCAGGATATGGGCTTGTAGAAGTCTGTCCGCCCCTCAAGAAAAGCCTTTTCAATGGCGCATTTGCACACTCCGTTGGCATCTGTATGGGAGAAAACGCACTCTCCACCGTTCACGATAGAGGTAACACGGTCGCCCTCGATATCCACGTAGCTGACGCCTTGCCGGTTGATAACGTTGCGTGAGGCTTCCGAAAGATCGTCCCATACTACGGGCAGCAATTCTTCCAATTTGCCGACTTCATCGTCCTCTAAAGGTGCGCCAGAATCTCCCTCCACGCAGCAGATTCCCTTGCAGACGGAGAGGTCGCAGCAAAAAAGCGTTTCAAACAAGTCCATAGAGATAATTGTATCTCCTATCTCGATCATCATATCTTATCAAATTCAAGTCCGCAAAATTAGCGTTTTTCAGTTGAATGAGCGGTGGATTTACATGAAAAATCCCTAATTTCGCAAATAGTATCGCTTGTTAGTCGGGCGAGGTGTTTCACGGAAAAATATAACGCAAAATGTCGTCATTCCAACAGGGTAAAAAGGTGTTGTTCCACACGTTAGGTTGTAAACTTAACTTTGCGGAGAGTTCCTCTATCGAGAGTCAATTGGAAAAAGAGGGTTTTGAGATAGTGGGGAATGGTGATGTGCCGGATGTGTGCATCATCAACACTTGTTCGGTAACCGAGGCTGCCGACAGAAAGGACCGCCAAGCCATCAAGCAGGTGGTTGCGAAGTATCCTGGTGCATTTATCGTGGTGATCGGTTGTTACGCCCAGTTACAACCCGAAACGATTGGGAGCATTGAGGGGGTTGATTTAATCCTCGGCGCACAAAATAAATTTGACATTCCTCTTTATCTGAATGATTTTGAAAAGACGGGCGAGACACGCATTGTGCATACAAAAAGAAGTGGGATAGAGCGTTTTTCACCGTCTTGTACACGTGGAGATCGTACTCGATTTTGGTTGAAGGTGCAAGACGGGTGCGACAATTTTTGTTCCTATTGCACCGTTCCCATCGCACGCGGAAAGAGTCGGAATGACACCATTGCCAACACGGTGGAACAGGCTCGTGCGGCGGTTGCGGCAGGGGCAGGCGAGATTGTCATTTCAGGCGTGAACATTGGCGATTTTGGTAAATCTACTGGTGAATCGTTCTATGGCTTGATTCAAGCGTTAGACCAGATTGAGGGTGAATATCGATACCGCATTTCGTCGATAGAACCCGATTTGCTGAGCGATGACATTATACGTTTCACGGCACAATCTACACATTTCGTGCCTCACTTCCACATTCCGTTGCAGTCTGGTAGCGACGAAATTTTGAAACTAATGAAACGTCATTATGCAACCAACTTGTTTGCAGAAAAAATCCAAAATATTAAATGTGTGATGCCCGATGCGTTCATCGGCGTGGATGTCATTGTGGGGTCAAATGGAGAAACGGCGGAGTGTTTTGATGAGACATACGAGTTTCTTCGCTCTCTCAGTATTTCACAGTTGCATGTTTTCACTTATTCCGAACGTCCGGGAACGCAAGCATTGCAGATAAAGCATAGAGTTAGTGCCGTGGAGAAGAAACGGCGAAGTGAGCTGCTCCATCAACTCTCGGAGGAAAAACGTATCGCATTCTATCAAACTCAAATAGGAAAGATGAGTAAGGTATTGTGGGAAGGCAAGAAAAATGGGGGTAAGATGCATGGATTCACAGAAAACTATGTGTTGGTGGAGCGTGATTTCGATTCTTCGAGGGTGAACAGCATTGAGAACGTCACTTTGGGAGGTTTCAATGATGATGGTGATGCATTGACTGTGGTTACTCTTTTTTGAGCGTCGGTAAATCTTCGGCAGCGGCAGATGTGACACTGTCTTCGTCCCACTGTGTGGGGTATGGATGGGGTGCTGCTTTCCGGTAGATGCCGAGGAATCCCTCGTTGAGCCAGTAAACAATCTCGTTGAGGGTCTTATCTCGCAAGGCGGGTTTGAGTTGACACTCCCATACGATGAGTGTGTTCCAGCCTAAAGCCTTCAACTCGCTGCGTACGCGGATGTCGCGTGCGTGGTTGCGGATGAATTTCTCCGTCCAGAAGTCGGAGTGAGTTTTGGGTGTCCTTCCATTCATACATTCGTGTCCGTGCCAAAAACATCCGTGTATGAAGATGACAGTGTGGTATTTCTTCAACACGATATCAGGTTTTCCTGGAAGCGTTTTTACATTCACCCTAAAACGGAATCCGCTGGCATAGAGGAATTTGCGGACAATCAGCTCGGGCTGTGTGTCTTTGCCTTTAATTCGGCTCATCGTCCAACTTCGTTTCTCAGGAGAAAGGGTATCCATACGTCATTTTGTTTGCGTAGGGATAAATGTGCAAAGGTATCAAAGTCTTGGGTATTTTGGAAACGAAATTTTTTTTCACTTCATATTTTCACTTAAGTCTGAATCAGTTTTACATTTGTGCGAATGTGAGTAACTAAATTGTATATTTATGTATAAGCGAGGTTTAGGAATGCCGCTTCCTTGCGACAACCATCAGGATGTGATAGACTTCCTTTATGGAAATCTTTGGAATAGGTTGGACAAAAAAACACGTCCTTTTTTGAAGCAAAATAGAACTGCCGACGAAGTGAAAGGAAAAAATGAAGTGGTTCCAGACATTAGTCTTTTCAGTCGGATGAATTATGACGAAGAGAAAAATTGCTGGCAGTATACGGGTCTTATTTTGAACATTGAAGTTGTAAGAGACGGCGGTGCGGCGTATTCTGAAAAAAGCATTGAAAAACTTTTCAGACGGTGTGATACGCTCAAGGAAGCATTCCTCTACAACTACGAAAGCCATATTTGGTCGCGCTATACTCGCCAAGGTGATGGTGAAATTATTGTGGATGTGTCCGATTTCTCGCGGCTGCTCAGACTTCACCTTAACAACCTTGCAAAGGTGGGGCGCACATTTGAGGATGTGTTGAAACTGTGCTGATGCGGAGGAATGTTGGTAAAAATAAACGGCGTGCCGAAACCCATCGGTACGCCGTTGTCTTGCCTGTTGTTTCAATTGTTAGTCTTTGAAATCACACAGTATTTTCTTGTTCTCTTTGTCGAAGTCGATAGAGATGTTTTGACGTCCTTGTGCATCTTTGCCAGAGAGAAGCAGCTCTGCGATTTCGTCCTCTATATGCTTTTGGATGGAGCGTTTCAGCGGTCTCGCACCATATTGCACATCGTAGCCTTGCTCTGCGATATAATCTTTGGCCGCTTCCGACAATTGCAGATGATAGCCCATTTTCTCGATGCGCTCGTAAAGCCCTTTCAACTCCAAATCGATAATCTTGAAAATGTCTTCCTTTTTCAATTGGTCGAACACAATCACATCGTCGATTCGGTTGAGAAACTCTGGCGAAAACGTTTTGTTTAACGCCTTGAGGATGATGCTCTGCGAGAATTTCTTGTCGTCTGTGATCGCATTGGTGGCAAAACCGACACCCTTGCCGAAGTCCTTCAACTGCCGCGTGCCGGCGTTGGATGTCATAATGATGACGGTGTTCTTGAAATCCACCTGCCGACCTAAACTGTCGGTGAGTCTTCCTTCATCTAAAACTTGAAGCAAAAGATTGAACACGTCGGCGTGAGCCTTTTCCAACTCGTCTAAAAGCACTATTGAGTAGGGTTTGCGCCTTACTCGCTCCGTGAGTTGTCCGCCTTCTTCGTAGCCGACGTATCCCGGAGGCGCTCCGATGAGGCGCGATACAGAGAATTTCTCCATGTATTCGCTCATATCTATGCGGATTAGTGCGTCGGAACTCCCGAACATCTCTTTTGCAAGCATCTTCGCAAGATAGGTCTTTCCAACTCCCGTAGGTCCTACGAAGACGAATGAGCCGATAGGACGGTTGGGGTCTTTCAGTCCTAATCTGTTTCGTTGAATTGATTTTACAATCTTCACCACCGCTTCGTCCTGACCGATGACTTTTCCAAGAAGTGCACCTTTCAGGTTGCGTAGTTTGTCATTTTCCTCCTGTCCCATATTTTGGATGGGAACGCCAGACATCATCGACACAACAGTCCGTATGGCCTCCTCGTCGACAGTTTTCAGGTCGTTTTTCAGACTCTCCTCCCACCGTTTTTGCTCTTCCTCAATTTCCGCCTCGATTTTTTTCTCTTGGTCGCGGAAGTCTGCCGCTTTTTCATAATCTTGGTCGGCGACGGCTTGCTCTTTCTTCGCTTTTGCCTCTGTCTTCTGAACCTCCAACGATGAAATGACTGGTGGAAGTGAAGCAGTAGAGATATGTGTTCGTGCGCCGGCCTCGTCAAGAGCATCGATTGCCTTGTCGGGGAACGCACGGTCGGAAATGTATCTTTCGGTATATCTGACGCATGCTTGCAGAGCCTCGTCCGAGTAGGTTACGAAGTGGTGTTCCTCATACCTTTGTTTAATATTGCGTAGAATCTGCAAGGTCTCCTCTTGAGATGTTGGGTCTACGATTACTTTTTGGAAGCGACGTTCTAACGCACCGTCTTTCTCGATTTGTTCGCGATACTCGTTGAGTGTGGTTGCACCGATACATTGGATTTCGCCCCTTGCCAAAGCAGGTTTCAAAATGTTTGCGGCATCCAATGAGCCAGGTGTGGAGCCAGCCCCGACGATGGTGTGGATCTCATCAATGAAAAGAATGATGTCAGGGTTTTTCTTGAGCTCGGAGATGATGGATTTGATGCGTTCCTCGAACTGTCCGCGGTATTTTGTACCAGCCACCACGGATGCCATATCCAACGAGATGATTTTCTTGTTGAACAGCACGTGTGATACTTTTTTGTCAACGATGCGCTGCGCCAAGCCTTCTACGATGGCAGATTTTCCGACGCCAGGTTCACCGATTAGCACAGGGTTGTTTTTCTTCCTCCTGCTTAGGATCTGAGACACACGTTCGATTTCTTTCTCTCGCCCCACAACAGGGTCTAAGCCGCCGTTTTCCGCAACTTTTGTGAGGTTGGTGCCGTAGCTGTCAAGGAATGGGGTCGACGAACCCATTTTGTCGCTGCCAGGTTGCCCGACTCCCGTGTGGGAACGCCTGTTTTGGGGTTTCTCTTCTTCTTCCCTCGGATCGGTGTCATCCACAAAATTGGATTCTGGAAGCAGAATGTCCTCATCTGTTTTGCCCAACATATAGTTGCTGACTCTTTTGTATGTGACGTTTTCGCTGTGTAGCATTTCTGCGGCTTTGTTAGAATCTTCTTTAAGGATGGCGAGGAGCAGATGCTCGGGTTCTTGCGTTGTGCTTTTGTATACGCGAGCCTCCAAAGTCATCAGTTTCAAGATTTTTTCTGCTGATTTTATCATAGGTATTTCCTTCGTAATGGGGAGATCCTGGTGCGTCAGGAGTGAATCGTCCAACGCCGATTTCAGCCGTTTGAAATCAACATTCAAGTTTTTCAGAATTTCAACGGCGAGTCCCTCCTCTTCGCGGAGGATTCCCAGCAAGAGGTGTTCTGGCCCGATATAGTTGTTCCCCAAGCGGAGAGCCTCCTCTCGGCTGAATGTCAGAACTTCACGTACTTTCTGCGAATAGCTTGTCGTATCCATAAATCGTTTTAATTTTACATTCTGGATTAGGCTATCTGTGCCTATTTTGCAAAAATATAACAAAAAAAGCCGTTAGAGGGCTAAATCGGCGTTGCAATTGCAGATTGTTGAAAACTAATTATTTTTTGTAATGTCGCGTTTATTTTGTAATTTTATGCGCTTAAAAATACCTTGCCTTGTGCATTGCCGATGTTGTGTCGGTAGGGGGTGTTTAAAGTTTAAAAAAAGAAAAAATATAAAAACATATAATGGAGAATCAAGAAGAGAGTCAAGACAGGATTATCAAGGTTGATATCGATGAAGAGATGCGGTCGTCGTACATTGACTATTCAATGTCGGTGATTGTGTCGCGTGCGTTGCCTGATGTGCGGGATGGCTTTAAGCCTGTGCATCGCCGCGTTTTGTTCGCAATGAATGAGTTGGGATTGTTTTACAGTGGGTCAACCAAGAAATCGGCGAGAATCGTCGGCGAGGTGTTGGGTAAATACCACCCGCACGGAGATTCGTCTGTGTACGGAACTTTGGTGCGTTTAGCGCAAGACTGGGCGTTGCGATATCCCCTTGTTTTCGGACAGGGAAACTTCGGCTCTGTCGACGGCGACTCTGCTGCGGCAATGCGTTACACTGAGGCTAAACTGAGCCGCATCTCCGAAGATATTCTGGCAGATTTGGCGAAGGATACGGTTGATTTCCAAGACAATTTCGATGGAGAGCATAAGGAGCCTACCGTGCTACCAACCCGTATTCCGCAGCTGATAGTGAATGGCTCGTCGGGTATCGCCGTGGGTATGGCCACTAATATGGCACCTCACAATCTGTGTGATGCCATAGATGCCATCGTCGCATACGTTGAGAATAGAGAGGTGGACATAGAGGAACTGATTAAGTTAATCAAGGCACCGGATTTTCCAACAGGCGGTATCATTTTCGGATACGCCGGCGTGCGGGATTCTTATTTGACGGGACGCGGCAAAATCGTCATCCGTGCGAAATGTGAAATCGAAACAGATGACAACAACGATAAAATCATTATCCGAGAGTTGCCTTACCAAGTAAATAGGAGTGAATTAATCACTTCTATCGCTGAAATGGTAACAAATAAGCGTATCGAGGGTATTTCCAACATCAATGATGAGTCAGACCACGAGGGTATGCGCGTGGTGATTGATTTGAAGCGCGATGCCAACAGCCAAGTGGTACTTAATAAGTTATATAAGTATTCCGCACTTCAATCATCTTTTAGCGTTAATAATATCGCTTTGGTGCATGGCCGTCCTAAGTTGTTTAACTTGAAGCAGCTGATTGCTGAGTTTGTTGACCATCGTATGGAGGTTGTCATTCGCCGCACGAAGTTTGAGTTGCGCGAGGCCGAGAAACGCGCCCACATTGTGGAGGCTCTCATCGTGGCAGTGGACAACATTGACGAGGTAATCCAAATCATCCGTTCGTCTAAAACGGTGGATGAGTCGCGTACACGTTTGATGGCGCGTTTCAACTTTGACCTTGAACAGGCGAAGGCGATTGTCGAGATGCGCCTCCGTCAGTTGACGGGGTTGGCTATCGACGAGCTTCGCAAAGAGTATGCAGACTTGATGGCGTTGATTAATCATTTGAAGGCAATTTTGGCAAGCGAGGAGTTGCGGAACAACATCATCCGCGACGAGCTGCTTGAGGTGAAGAAGAAGTATGGCGACGAGCGACGCACGGAAATTAAATTCTCTGCGGAGGAATTCAATCCAGAAGATTTCTATTCTGATGATGAAATGGTGCTTACCGTTTCGCACCTCGGCTATGTGAAGCGTACACCGCTCGCCGAGTTCCGCGCTCAGGCGAGAGGCGGAGTCGGGGCGAAGGGCAGCAGTGCAAGAGATGCTGATTTCATTGAATATATCTATTCTGCTTCGATGCATGACACACTGATGTTCTTTACTCAAAAAGGCCGTTGCTATTGGCAAAAAGTGTACGAAATTCCTGAGGGTGCGAAAAACGCGAAAGGACGTGCCATTCAGAATTTGCTTAGCATCGAGTCGGACGATAAAATCAATGCATTGATTTGCGTAAAGACTTTGACCGACGAAGAGTACAATAAATCGCATAATATTGTGTTCTGTACGAAGAACGGTGTCATCAAGAAGACATCGCTGGAGGCATACTCGCGTCCTCGGCAGAATGGCGTGAACGCAATCCTTATTCGTGAAGACGACAGGGTGATAGACGTTTGCTTAACAGATGGAAAATCGGAGATTATCATTGCCAACAAGCATGGTCGTGCCATCCGTTTCAGCGAGGAGAAAGTGCGTACTATGGGGCGTGTTTCAACCGGAGTGAAGGCAATGACGTTAGACGGCGATGACGACGAGGTGGTTGGAATGATTGTGGTGGAAGATCCTGAAAAGGAAACCATTATGGTGGTGTCCGACCAAGGATACGGAAAACGATCTGACATTGAGGATTATCGTGTTACCAACCGTGGCGGTAAGGGTGTCAAAACATTGAACATTACCGACAAGACGGGGCAACTGATTGCCATCAAGAATGTTACTGACGAGAATGATTTGATGATCATCAATAAGTCTGGCATCACCATCCGTTTGAATGTATCGGATGTGCGTGTCATGGGGCGCGCTACGCAAGGCGTCCGCCTAATCAATTTGACGAAGAAGAATGATCAAATCGCCTCTGTTTGCAGAGTGCCTCACGACGATGAGGAGGAAGAGCAGACTGAGGATGGTGTTTCAGAGGATAACGAAGGTGCTGAAAATCAGACACCTTCCGAAAACAATGAGTGAAAAATTTTAAATACAAAATAAAATGAAGAAAATCGCATTGACAATGTGCGCGATCGCTTTGGCGACGTGCGGTTTCGCCCAGAAGAAAAACGTGAGCGGAGCAGAGGGCAAATTGTATGATCCAGTGGATTTGGCGGGTGCTAAAACGATGATTGAGCAAGCTATGGCAGATCCAACAACCGCCAACCAAGCAAAAACATACTGGGTTGCCGGCCAGGTTTACAACAAAATCTACGAGGATCAAGACACGAAGAGGCAGTTGAACCAACAGTATGACCAGAAGACGATTGACGAGGCTCTGCTGAAGTCGGTTGACGCCTATAAAAAATCCTACGAGTTGGAGTTGCTCCCCGACGAGAAGGGTAAAATCAAGGCAAAATACCAGAAGCTTATTCCTGGTAAGTTGGAGAAATTTCCAAACTATCTGGTGAACGCAGGTTTGGCTGAGTATAACGCCCAAGATTACAAGGCTGCGGTTTCTCTTTGGTCGAAGTACATTGATTTGGCAGACTTCTCGTTTATGGCAAAGTCTAACCTCAAGGCAGATTCACTCTACAATGAGATTAAGTACTATACCATCAATGCTGCCAGCCAAACCACAGGGTTGGAGGATCTTTCCATCAAATATATGGAAGATTTGAAGAACACCACTAAGTACGGACAGACAATGTACGAGTGGCTCTACGGCGCATACCAGAAGAAGGGAGACCAAACAAAGATGGTTTCTGTGTTGAAAGAGGCTGTTAACAAGTATCCAAGCAATGCGTTCTTCATCGGTTCGTTGATTAACTACTACTTGGAGAACAAGAAGGATGCAGAGGCTGTGGCATACGTTGACGAGGCAATCGCCAAAGACCCTAAAAATCCTCAGTACTACTTGATTAAATCAAGATTGTTCCTTCAAAAAGAGGATTTTGATAAGTCTATCGAAACCGCAAAACAAGCCATTTCAATTGACGCAAATAATTTTGAGGCAAACTTCTACTGCGGTCTTTCTATCGTGAAAAAGGCTGAGAAGGCGTTGGACAAGGCCAATAACATCAAAGACAATGCAAAGTATAAGGCTGCCAAGAAGATGGCTACCGACCAGTTTGAAACTGCAATCCCTTATTTGGAGAAGGCTCGTTCCATCAATCCAAAGGATGCAAGCAACTTGAATATTCTGAAAACCTCCTACTATCGTATTGGCAATGGTGCGAAGTATTCTGAAATTGACAAGGAACTGAAGGCTATCCAATAATATTTCCAGCAAAAAAAGCGGGATTCCTATTGAAAAAATAGGTTTCCCGTTTTTATTTTTTATATTTGTTCCGAGTAAGTCCTTAAAGTCTATTTCTGGTTGGAATGATTTTTCTGATTAAGAATTGAGATAAAACTATAACTGAGATGAGTGTTACTGTTATTGTCATTGGCTATAATTCTTGGCATTACTTGCAAAAGAATTTCGCTTCCCTAAATTTTTTCAAGGATGGAGAGGCCGACATCTTATACATAGACAACGCCTCTACAGACGAGACCCGTACAGCCATTTCCTATTCTTACCCCAATGTGAAGATGATTGCTTGCGGTGTGAATAGGGGAGTGTCTGCCGCGCGAAACATCGGAATGGTCAACTCGTCCAATGATTATCTTTGGTTTCTCGATAGCGACACCGAGGTGAATGAGGAGGCTTTCCGCACTATGTTGGATTATATGGAGAAGCATGAGGATGTCGGTATTTGCAGTTGCCGACTAATGGGGGCGGACGGCAAACCACAAGCCAGTTGCAAGCATTTCCCGACGAAGCGTGGTGTGATAAAAAGCGGTTTGCACAATATGTTTAAGCGATTGGGGTGGAACATATTTCCTAATGCGTATAGCGAAACCATTTACAAAGTGGAGGGGACAGAACCTTTAGAGGTGGATTTCGTGATTGGCGCATGTATGTTGGTGAGGCGGAAGGCGCAGTGCAAAGTGGGTTTCTTCGACGAACGCATTTTTTATGGTCCCGAGGATGCAGACTACTGCCGCCGTATGAAAAAGGCAAACTACAAAGTCGTGTGTCTGCCGTATGTTTCAATTTTCCATGACTATCAGCGCACCGTCAGTCAAAAATTCTTCTCTAAACTGACTATCAAACAGATAAAGGGTTTGAGCTACTATTTCAGCAAAGTGATGAAAGATAAGTTTGATGGTCGCAAAAACGTGTAACGCATAAATTTGGGGGTTGCCTTGGGTAGGTGATAATTAAGTCGCAGGAGTTACAACCGTAGGGTTGACTCCACTTGAGTTCGCTGTACTGGTTGTTGTGTATCCATATTTTTCGCTGTTAATCAGCGTGATAACCATTTCTTTCAATTCTTTCAAAAACTCCGCTGTTTGGAAAGAACCCTTTTCAATCATACGCAGTTTTTTCTCCCACTGTCCAGTTAGTTCGGCGGATTTCAACAACTCGTTTTTTATGGTTGCTATGAGCTTGATGCCTGTTTCAGTGGCTTCGATGCTCTTTCCTTTTTTCCGCATGTAATCTCTTTTGTAGAGTGTCTCGATAATGTTAGCGCGTGTAGACGGTCTGCCGATGCCATTCTCTTTCAGTAGGTCGCGCAGTTCCTCGTTATCAATTTGTTTGCCGGCGGTTTCCATAGCGCGCAGCAGGGTGGCTTCTGTGTAGGGTTTTGGCGGAGTGGTTTCCTTTTCGGTGAGCGATGGCGTGTGCGGACCATGTTCGCCTTGTGTGAAGAGTGGAAGTGTTTTCTCTTCGTCGCTTTTCTCTTCGGGAGATTCGTTGCCAAATACCGTCCTCCACCCAGGCTTAAGTATTTGTTTTCCTGAAACTTTGAACCCAATTTTGTTTACAACGCCTTGCACTGTTGTGGTTGATGTTTCGCACACAGGGTAAAAATTGGCGATGAAGCGTCGAGCCACAAGGTCGAACACTTTACTCTCGTCGGGTGTCAAGTTGATGGGGTTCACGCCTGTCGGGATGATAGCGTGGTGGTCTGTAACCTTTGAATTGTCAAAAACCTTTTTTGACTTCGGAATTTTGCTTTGCAAGACTGGTGCGGTGAGGCTGGCGTAGCTCTTCAGTCCTTGCATAATGTTGCCTACCTTTGGGTAGATGTCTTCGCTGAGGAACGTCGTGTCTACGCGGGGATAGGTTGTAATTTTTTTCTCGTAGAGAGATTGAATGAGTTTGAGCGTATCTTCGGCGGAGAAGCCGAATTTTTTGTTGCAATCCACTTGTAATGAGGTGAGGTCGAACAATCTTGGAGCGAACTCCTTTCCCTCTTTGGCGGCAATGTCTGTAACCTCAAACTCTGAGTTCTTAACGGTTTCCAAAAAATTCTCACCTTCCTCTTTGGATGAAAATTTGCCTTTCACGGCCGAAAATGTGGTGTCGCGGTATACGGTTTTTAATTCCCAGTACTTTTCAGGTTTGAAGTCTCTTATTTCCAAGTGACGTTTCACCACCAATGCGAGGGTTGGGGTCTGCACCCTGCCGATAGAAAGCACTTGCTTGTTCTGCCCATAGCGGAGCGTGTAGACGCGTGTGGCATTCATACCCAACAGCCAATCGCCGATGGCACGCATCGCCCCAGCCTCGTAGAGCTTGTTGAAATCGCTTTGCGGACGCAGTTTGGCGAATCCCTCTTTTATGGACTCTTCCGTCAATGACGAGATCCAAAGTCTTTGCACGGGGCATTTGCATTGCGCCTTTTGCATCACCCAGCGTTGGATGAGTTCGCCCTCTTGGCCGGCATCACCGCAGTTGATGACGCTGTCCGCCTTTTTAATCAGTTCCTCAATGATGTGGAATTGTTTTTTCGACCCATCATTCTCAATGAGTTTGATGCCGAAACGCGGCGGAATCATCGGGAGGTCTTGCAGCGTCCATCGCTTCCATTGGCTGTAATATTCGTGCGGCTCTTTGAGCGTGCAAAGATGACCGAACACCCACGTCACCTGGTATCCGTTCCCTTCAATATATCCCTCGCGTTTACTCCGGGCCCCCAACACATTGGCGATTTCCCTTGCAACACTTGGTTTCTCGGCTATGCAAACAATCATATTGTCTTTTTGAATTGAGGTGCGAATTTACGAAATAAGTCGCTTATTGATGCATTTCCGTTTGGTGCGAATTTCGGAGGATGACAAAATTCTTAATCAGATGCACACCCGTTTATTGTCGGGTTCAGAAGATTTGCGTATAATTGCGCAAAAATCAATTTTAAAGAATCTATGATGTCGAAAATAAGAAATTGGGCGTTTGCGGTGTTGGTTTCCGTTGCCCCATTAGCGTTATTTAACTCCTGTGACGAGGAAATCTTGTCTTCGTTGTCGAGTAGCGAAACGGTTGCAGCCTTGAAGGAGGCTTTGACGGTCGGCTCGCAGGTGGCAGCTTCGCAGTTGGGCGAGGAAGGTGGATATTTCAATGATTTGTCGGTGAAGATTGGTTTGCCCGAGGAGGTACAGGTGGTGCAGGAACTTTTGAGTACCGACCAAGGTAAGGCACTTCTCTCTTCCGCAGGTGCAAGCGATATGCAGCCAGACAATCTAATACTGCTGATGAACCGTGCCGCAGAAAAAGCAGCGCCGCAATCCGCAGAAATTTTCGCCAATGCTATCACAGGTATGACGATTGCGGATGGCGAGAATATTCTTTTCGGAGCGGATAACGCTGCAACCGAGTACCTTCACGAGAAAACCTACAGCGGATTGCAATCCACTTTCGGTGAGGTGGTTACAAGTACTTTCGACGAGGTGTCTGTGGCTGATGTGACGCTCAATGACGCATGGGACGGATTTTCTAAGAATTATAATAAAATCGTATCGTACAAAAACACGACTGCAGGCAAGGTCGCAATGGTTGCTTTGAAGGTTGCTATGAACAAGGCTGGAAAATCCGAAATATACGATAGGGTTAACAGCATGCAATCTGTCAATACCAATCTTGGCGAGTACGTTACAGGTAAGGCATTGGATGGACTGTTCTTGAAGGTGGCAAACAAGGAAGCCGACATCCGACAAAATGCTTCATCTCGCACATCCGACCTTTTGAAAAGGGTTTTCGGACGGCTGGATAAGTAATGTTTTGCAGAAAATAAGGGTGCGGGTGCGGATTTTTAACATTTTTTTGTAGATTCGCACTCGTAATATTCATTCAGCCAAAACGATACGCCTTTGCTACGGCAAGGTGAGGAGTATTTCGGCGCAAAAATCGTGTTGGTCACGTTGACCGGTCTAAGTGTATGGATAGTTTAAAAAACTTAAAACGTGAATACTTGGGGATAGAGGAAATTTCCGAGATCTGGCGTGTGCTGGATCCCGAACAGTTGGCTTATCTCAACAAGCATTGCATAGTTCGCAGATTTAAGAAGGGCGAAATGGTCTACTGCGAAGGAGAAGAACCCACGCATGTGTTGTGCGTCGCTACTGGAAAATTGAAGATTTTCCGAACAGGAATCGGTGGCAGAAGTCAAATCGTAAGGGTTGTGAAACCCGGCGAAATGCTTGCTTACCGTGCTATGTTTGCTATGGAGAATTTCGTGACCAATGCTTGTGCGTTCGAGCCGGCAGACATTTATATGATTCCAAGGGCGGTAATCAAAGACTTGCTTCAACAAAATAGCCAACTCTCCTGGTATTTCATCAATAAGTTATCTGTCGATTTGGGAGTGGCAGACAAACGGGCTGTTTCGCTCACGCAAAAGCACGTCAGAGGGCGGTTGGCAGAGTCACTGCTCTTACTGCGCGACAATTTCGGCTTTGAAGAGGATGGTCAGACGCTTGCAGTGAGTCTTTCGCGTGAAGACATCGCCAGCCTTTCTAATATGACCACCGCCAACGCCATCCGCACGCTCTCGTGGATGGTTAGTGAAAACATTGTTCAGACAGAACGTAAAAAAATAAAAATCATAGATGAGGGTTACTTGCTGACTCTCAGCAGAAATGGCTGATGGATGTTTCGTCCAAAAGCGGAATCAAATAAAAAATGACTTTAGGAATCATAGGTTTGGGTCTGATTGGAGGCTCAATGGCGATAGATTTGCGAAGAAACAAATTCGCAGACAAGATTATCGGTTGCGATAACTCAGAGTTGAACGCTGTAACTGCTCAGCGCATTGGCTTAGTGGATCAAATCATGCCTTGCGATGAGTTGATTAAGCAGAGCGACTTAATCATTCTTTCCGTGCCAGTGAGTGCGGCAGTGAGAATGTTGTCCGATATTTTGGACAAAATCAATGATGATCAGGTAGTTGTAGACACTTGCTCAACTAAGGAGAAACTGAACGAGTCTGTTCATTATCATCCTAAACGGAAAAATTATGTCGCTTCGCACCCAATGGCGGGAACGGAGTTCAACGGTCCGTGGGCGGCTATCCCGAATCTTTTCGCGGGTCGCGCTGGTGTCATCTGCAATGCCGAGGATTCTGATTATAAAGCAGTGGAATTGGTCCGGAAAATGTACGACACGCTCAATATGCGCGTGATTTATATGCGCGCTGCGCACCATGACGTGCATACGGCGTATGTTTCGCACATCTCGCACGTTGTGTCTTTTGCCTTGGCGTTGACTGTCTTGGATAAGGAGAAGAACGAAAAAAACATCTTCGACCTTGCTTCTGGAGGTTTCACCTCAACGGCTCGTTTGGCGAAGAGTAATGCGGATATGTGGGCGCCAATCTTCCTACAAAACAAAGAAAACGTGCTTTCTGTGCTGGATGCCTATATGGAGAAACTTGAACAGTTCAAAAAGGCGATAACGGAAAATGACGAAGCTGCACTCCATAGGTTGATTGATGATGCGAATCGTATTAAACGGATTTTAAGGTAGTCGTAACATTGGATATCCTGAGGCAACGTATGGAAGAGGAAAATCGGATTTTCCAAGAATGGAAAGTCCGATTCTTTTCAATCTTTGCGATATTGTTGTGTTGTGCTTCGTCTTTCGCGCAGTCGGACAGCACACGGCGCATGTTCTCGTGGAATTTGCGTGCAGACTATGGCAAAGTGCTGCAGACCAACGATTTTGTGAAGGGCGGACATTTCAATCCGCAGACGCAGGAGTGGTCATACAGCGACGAACGAAAGGTGGAGAACTTTTCCGCCGTGGCTCTCCAATTTGAGTGGGGATTGAGAAAGAACGACTGGCGGCGCAATGCCTACCGAAATCCCTATTATGGAATCGCATTTTATAGGGCGGATTTTAAGGATGCCAGAGCAGGAAACCCTTTTTCGCTTTATTTCCTTTATGGTGCGGAAATATTCCAAATCCGCAGGTGGTTAACCTGGAATTACGAGTTCAACCTTGGCTATTCCTCCCATTGGAATCATTATGATAAGTTTGATAATCCTGATAATGTGGCGATTGGCGGAAGTTCGACTGTGCACGTGGGGGTGGACACCTATCTCCAATTTCTGATTGCGAAGCATTGGGTGGCGAAATTGGGTGTCGCATTGACGCATTTTTCTAATGGTGCGATGAAGAACCCCAACCGCGGACTGAACCTTGCGTCGCCCTTTTTCTCCGTCGGCTATCGCATCAACGAAGACACGCTGACGGGATGTCAACGAATCAAACGCCCCCGCCAGCCGTACCGCATCGACCATGATTTCATCCTCACCGCCTCAATGCGACATATTTATTTTGTGGGAACAAACACAAGGTTGAAAACCGCATACGTTGATTATCCATTCCACGTCTATGCCTTCAGTTATGCGGCGATGTTCTCCAGAAGTTACAAATACAAGTTCGGACCGAGCCTTGATTTTAAGTATGATGAGAGTATTGGGGCTAAGGCAGACTATGTCTACAACGATTATGACGAATACGAGTATAACCGCGTATGGAAGGGGAAAGCCGCAGACAGATTTTCCTTGGGAATTTCTTTGAAAGGCGAAATCGTGATGCCGTATTTCTCGTTTTTCACCAATCTTGGCTATGAGTTTTGGCACAAAGACGAGCGGTCGAGCCGTTTCTACCAGCAATTAGGCATTAAAGTGCAGCCATACGGAAATATCTTTGGAATTGTAGGTATACGCGCCAACTATTTCTCGAAAGCGCAGTACATTTGTTGGAGTGTTGGCTACACGCTGAAAGGCAAGGGTATACAGCAGAGGTTGTCAGAGAAGCGACAACATAGCGAAACCTCCGAAAATTTTTAGTAAATTTGCCGGTAGAGATTGAAATTAGTAAAAACGATTATATCCAAATGGAAAAGCAGAAAAGATTCTTTTTGCAGGAGAATGAAATTCCTGAATCTTGGTACAACATTGCGGCTGATATGAAAAACAAGCCGCTTCCGATGTTGAATCCGCAAACAAAGAAGCCACTCACGGTGGACGATATGACCCACATCTTCAACAAGGCTTGCTCCGAGCAAGAGCTGAATACCACCGATGCGTGGATTGAAATTCCTGACGAGGTGCGCAATCTGTATAAAAACTATCGTTCCACCCCATTGGTACGCGCATACGGTTTAGAGAAAGCGTTGGATACCGACTGCCATATCTATTTCAAAAACGAGAGTGTTAGTCCGGTTGGCTCGCACAAACTGAACTCCGCTTTGGCTCAGGCCTACTATTGCAAGCAAGAAGGCGTAACCAACATCACCACCGAGACTGGTGCTGGGCAGTGGGGTGCGGCACTCTCATACGCTGCCAAGGCTTTCGGTTTGGAGTTGGCTGTGTTTATGGTGAAAGTAAGTTACCACCAAAAGCCTTACAGGCGTTCCATTATGCAGACATTTGGCGCACAGGTTATCGCTTCGCCAAGTATGAGTACCAAGGCTGGACGTAAAATCTTGACGGAAATGCCAAACTACCAAGGCAGTTTGGGAACCGCTATCTCTGAGGCGGTGGAGTTGGCCATGCAGACGCCTAACTGCAAATATGTGTTAGGAAGTGTGTTGAACCACGTTACTCTGCACCAAACCGTTATCGGTCTTGAGGCAGAAAAACAGATGGATATGGCAGGCGAGTACCCAGATATCGTTATCGGTTGCTTCGGTGGTGGATCAAATTTCGGTGGTATCTCGTTCCCATTCATGCGTCACAATATCAACGACGGAAAGAAAACTCTTTTCTACGCAGCCGAGCCTGCTTCCTGTCCTAAGCTGACGAGGGGCGTATTCCACTACGACTATGGCGATGAGGCTGGCTACACTCCGCTCTTGCCGATGTTCACTTTGGGACACGATTTCCAACCGGCACATATCCACGCAGGCGGACTCCGTTACCACGGTGCGGGTACAATCGTCAGCCAACTCATTAAAGATGGTATGATGAAGGGTGTGGATATCCCTCAATTGGAGTCGTTCCAGGCTGCAACCATCTTTGCACAGAGCGAGGGAATCATTCCTGCTCCAGAGTCGGCACACGCAGTGGCTGCCACCATTCGCGAGGTGAAGAAAGCCAAGGAAGAGGGTGCAAAGAAGACTATTCTCTTCAACCTATCTGGCCACGGCCTGATCGATATGACCGCATACGACCAGTTTATTGCCGGCGACCTCACCAATTACGAACTTCCAGACGAGGAAATCAAGAAGAATGTGGCAAAATTGGAGAATTTGGTCTGAGTTTTAAGTTAGACTGATATTGTTCTTTTTAAGAGTGCAGAGGATTTACCCCCTGCACTTTTGCTTTTCTGATGTTTTATAGATGAAAGGATTTACCTACATTTGCGGAAACGTGATTTTCTACAGCGAGTTATGAAAAAGACCTTTTTAATAACCTTAATTTCAATACTTATGTGTGGAGTTGTATCTTCTGTTTCTTCCTATAACTACGATTCCGAATGGAATGAGGTGGAAAAAATTGCAGACGAGAAACCAAAGTCTGCCTTGCAATTGATTGAAAAAATTCACGCTCAAGCCCAAAAAGAGGACAATGCACCGCAGCAATTGCGCTGTATCGTCAAAAAAGGTTTATTGCGCCAGAATATTGACGATGCCTCATTTATGGATTGCATAAAGGATTTGAGGATGTTTAGAGAAAAATGTAGGGAAGGCTCCGTTGCTGCGTCAATGGCACTCTATATTGAGGGAAGGATGTTGTCAAATTATTATAGTTCAAGAAGTTATGTGATTCGTCAACGGACAGATTTGGCAGATTCCATCCCCGAAGATATTGAGGAGTGGACGGAAAATATTTTCCATAAAACCATAAAGGAAAAGATCGTCAAAGCCTTGTCTAACCAGAAGCTAAAGGAAACATCCGCTCGCGACTATGAGCCATTATTGGTTACTGGGGCGGATGGTGCGACATACCGCCCGACACTTTTCGACCTGATTGTGCAAGATTGCCGCGACAATAATCTTTCTCCCAATATTTTCTCCCGGCAGGAGTTGCTCGCCCTTTTGCAGGAAGCCATTGATTCACACAAGGATGACGAGGATAAGTGTGCATACACGCAGGCTTGCATCGATTGGATCAACTACAACGATTTTTCTGATTTGGAAAATCAAAACCGTTTGGAGAATTTATTGAATGAGGTAAAAGACACGGAGGCTTCAATGTTGGTAAGGTCGGAACTTTGCAAAGTTTGGCTGCTTACATGTAGAAATTTAGATTATCAAAGCAATGAAAATATCAGCCTCGAGGCTATACCACAAAAATTGATTGATTGTGCTCAAACGGGCATCAAAGAGTACCCAAGACATAAAATAGCAGACTATCTGAGGAAAGTGATAGAAGAAGTAAACGCACCGACTCTAAGAATGGAACTTTTGACAGAATATCCTGGCAAAGACGACACAATACGGCTGAAACTGTCGTATGCTAACGTCACTAACACACAGTTGACTATAAAACGTTATAAAAAATGTCTTCATAAGGTGAACAGAAAAGACATCAAGGCAGATGAAACTCAGAAGATTTCGTTCCAATTGGAAAAATCAAACTATTTCATTCGGAAAGACACAATTGTGGAGTTGCCTCCACTAAATTATGGGTCATACACTATTTCTTCCGATTTATCTGATGAGGTTTACCATCGACTGGAATTCCTGGTGACAGACCTTTTCTATCTACATACCGATGCCACTGGAAAGAAAAATAGAGACTTTATCCTGATGTCTTCCCAAACAGGAGCACCAAAAGAAAATGTTGAGGTTGTCCCATCCCAAAATTCGACAAGATACAGTGCCAAACAGACGGACAAAAACGGATATGTCAGCATTGATTTAGGTGATAATGGCTATTCGTATAGTTGGTATTTTGATTTTATTGATGGTGAGGATAAATATCTATCTGAAGAAAATCATTATTTCTACGGAAAAAAAGAGAAGACAAATGTCTCGGACAATGAGGGCGAGTATTATTCAATTTTGACGGACCGTTCGATTTATCGTCCGGGGCAAACCATCCACTTTAAGGTCATCGCCTATAAATTGGGAGAGAAATCCTCGTCAACACTTGCTAAAAAGGAAATCCGTGTTGAACTGTTAGATGCTAATCATCAATCTGTTAACGAGTTGGATCTTACTACCAATGATTTTGGTTCTGTTTCTTCGTCGTTCGTGTTGCCAGAGGGTGGCATGGCAGGAACTTATGCTCTAAGGGCGAATGGCAGGTCGCTCTGGGTGCAAGTGGAGGAGTACAAACGTCCCACTTTCGAGGTGGGGCTGACCGTACCACAAGAGGCATATGCGTTTGGCGACACTGTCCGGGTGTCGGGACGTGCCGATTATCTGATGGGCGCACCCGTATCAAATGCGACAATCTCGTACAAGGTGTTCCGCAAGCCGCTTTTCTTTTGGAACTATTATGAAAACCCCAACCAACAAACCACATTGGCACAAGGCGAAATGCAACTCTCCGAAGACGGCACATTCTCCATTCCTTTTTTTGCTCAAGGAGAAAATAATTCGGGGCGGAGATTCTTCTGCCGTTTCGTGGTTTCCGCCAAGGTGACGGATGCCAATGGCGAAACGCAGGAAAATGAAATCTCCGTTTTTATCGGTGATGTTTCCCTCGCATTCTCATCCTCTTTGCAGAAACGTATGACGTTCAACGAGTTTTCTCAATCCAAATTTTCTGTAATCAACGTAGAGAGCGTGGGCATCGCCAACCAGAAGGTAGACGTCAGGGTGCTGCAAGACAAAAAGGAAATCTATAACGGAACACGCAGATCCAAAGCAGACGGATCGTTCTATTTAGACATGGCTGATGAAAAATGGATGTCCGGAGAATATGAAATCAGGCTCAAAACGTTGGACGACAAGAATCGGGTGGTAGAAGACTCGTTCGAGGTGGTGCTTTATCGGGAGAGTGATCGTCGTCCTCCTGTTCAAACTGTTTTTTGGACTGAAAAATTGGGCGAGGCATCCGTAGACGTGGGCGAAACTCACGAGGTGCGGATTGGCTCGTCGTTGCCAACCGCCCATTTATTAGTGATTACCACCAATGCCAATGGCAAGGAAAACAGAGAATGGGTAACGTTGAACAACGAAATCAAGACTTTACCGTTTAAATTGAAAGAGAAAGACGGTGTTGAATTGCGCGTGGATTTCTACCTTGTGAGCCAAGGCAAATGCTACCACGAGTCACTATTGCTGAAAAAGAAAATGGAAGAGAAGAAACTTCCAATCGTTTTGTCCACATTCCGCGACAAATTGCGTCCAGGCAGCAATGAAACGTGGACTATCACCGTGCCAAAAGGAAAGGAAACTGAGGTGGTTGCCACAATGTACGATGCTTCATTAGACAAATTCTCAAAATTGGTTTGGAACTTCTCGCCAATCTATCAAAAATACGTCGGCTTCAATCTTTGGAAAGAGGTCTCCATTCCGCATTACGGTTATAGATGTTCGTGGGTTAAGAATGTATACCCTTGTTTTACACTGCGTTATGATAGGTTGATTGATTTTCCAAGTGTTGATTACGGATTTGGACAAAATATGATTTGCTATGCGACGTGTAATGACGGAGCAAAGCATAAATTAGCAAAGTTCAGAACATTAAACGTAGAGGTGGCTGAGGAAGAATCTATGGTGGCGGATGCCGCTCCGATGATGGCAAATCTGAGCTCTGCTTCCGCCGAGAACGCTGAGAAAGTGCCGCTTCACATCCGCACTAATTTTGCGGAAACGGCGTTCTTCTACCCACAACTCACAGCAGACACGGTCGGTAATGTCCAGTTCTCTTTCCAAGTGCCAGAGAGCCTGACTCGTTGGAACTTTATGGCGTTGGGGCATACCAAAGATTTGTTTTTTGGGTCTGCCTCAGCCACGGCGGTAACACAAAAGGATTTTATGGTGTCGCCCAACCTTCCTCGTTTCCTGCGAAGAGGGGATGAAATGGCATTGACAGCCAAAGTTTTAAACCTTTCAGATAAAACACAAAACGGCACGGCCACCGTTCAGTTGCTTGACCCATACACAGAGAATGTTGTGGCAGAAAATCATGCTTCATTCTCCGTCCCAGCCAATGGAAATACGGTTGTGTTGTGCAATTTCTCAATTCCAAGAGAATACGACATTCTGATAGTCAGGACAATAGCAAAAAACGATAACTTTTCGGATGCAGAACAGACATTGCTGCCTGTGCTTTCAGACCGCACTGTTCTGACGCAGTCCGTGCCGCTCTATGTGAGGGGTGGGCAAACCAAGACTTTCACGTTGGAGAGTCTGAAAAACAACCGGTCGGAAACTCTCTCCTCTCGGTTTTTGAAAATGGAACTGACAGCCAACCCAATATGGTATGCGGTGCAGGCACTTCCGTCTGTTGCAACTGTGGAGTATGAAAATGCGGCAAGTTACGCTGCTGCGCATTTTGCCACGATGCTTGCCACTCACATCGCCCAGTCTAACCCGAAGATTTTCAACATCATCTCCATTTGGAAACAAAAAGGCGAAAGCGAAAAAACTTTGATATCCCAACTTGAGAAAAACAAAGAGGTGCAAGATATCCTCCTCAGTGAAACACCTTGGGTGTTGGACGCAAAAAATGAAACCGAGCAACGCCAGCGTCTTGCCACTTTGTTTAATTTGAATGATTTGAAGGGGAAAAGCGAACTTTGGACTTCCAATCTGAAGAAACTGCAAAATGAAAATGGTGCTTATACTTGGTTCAAAGGTATGTTGCCGAGTCGGCACATCTCTCTCTTTGTGTTGGATAATTTCGGCAGACTGCGCCAAGCCGGACTTGTTGACGAAAAGTTCTTGAAGAATATGAAAGTGTCTGCCACCCTGCGCTATTTAGATGAAGAATTGAAGCGCGATTACGAGAATTGGAAGAAATACGAGAAATCTGGCAGTGAGCCGCATATCTGGTCGGTGCAACTTTACTACTTTTATGTGCGTGGTATGTTCCCCAACATTCCCGTGCCGTCTTCCATAAAAACCGCATTTGACTTTTATTACAAACTAATTGGGAAACAATGGAAATCATTTTCACTCTACGATAAGGCGTTGGCTGCCGTAGTGTTGTACGAAAACGGCGACAAGAAAACCGCACTCAGAATTGTGGAGTCACTTCGCGAATATTCTACCACAACGGACGAACTGGGTATGTTTTGGGAAAAAAATACAGGCGGCTACTTGTGGCAGGATGCAGCCATCGGTACGCACACACGCATAATGGAGGCGTTTCAACTTATTGATCCGGAAAAAGAAGAGCAAGATGAACTTCGCCTTTGGCTGCTCAGCCAAAAACGCACGCAGAATTGGGACAATCTCATCGCCAACGTCGATGCGTTGAAGGTTCTCCTCTTATCTGGTTCAGATTGGCTGTCCGCTGAAAACAATGTTTCAGTGAGGTTGGGAGGCGAGTCTCTTCGTTTGGATCCTGAAATTGAAGGATTGGATTACTCTGCGGTGACCATTGACGGCGGGAAAATAACACCTTCGATGGGTACGGTTGAGTTGACCAGCCAGCCTGGCGGCAACATCTCGTGGGGTGCACTTTATTGGCAGTATGAGGAGGAATTCATCAAACTTCCGAAGAATAAAACCGCCTTGCACATTGAACGGAGCGTGATGTTGGAGCAGAGTCAGAACGGCAAATCTGTTCTCAAAAGAATTGATGGAAAAACGAAACTTAGGGTGGGGGATAAGCTTGTGGTGCGCCTCACGCTACGCACTGATCGCGACTTGGATTATGTGTCGTTGCGCGACCAGCGCGCAAGTTGCTTAGAACCGACCCAGCAGATTTCCGGCTACAAGTGCCAGCAAGGGACGTGCTTTTATCAATCACCGAAAGATGCCGCCATGTACTTCTTTTTCGATCATCTTGCCAAAGGAACCTATGTTTTTGAGTACCCACTTTGGATCACACATTCAGGAACATTCTCGGGTGGAGTTGCCACCGCCCAATGCCTTTATGCGCCAGAGTTCTCAACTAATTCTGATGGAGTAAAACTCGTTGTTGATAAGTAATCGGTTTTTAGAAACCACAAAACAGTAATATTAGTTAAAAAAAAAACTAATTTCGCGATAGAGTATAAAAAACATAATATGACAAAATTTGATTTTATGAGGAACATTGCTACTGTAGGAAGCCTTGCCTTAACCCTTTTGTTGTCTATTGTTGCGTGTACGGAGGAGGAGTATGATTTCGACACTCTTTCCACCGATAGTCTGACAACGACGACAGCCTTGGAAGCCCCAATCGGGAAAGTAAACATCACTGTTGAGGATATTTTTCTCCACAGAAGTTCTAAAGGAACGTTCAATATCGGGACGCAAGAGTATAACCTTTCTGATTTTGTGATAGGCGATGAAGTGCCACTTCCCGCCTATGTTGATTTTTCATCAGATGTAACCTCGATCGACTCGCTTACGGAAGTTGGATTTGATGATGTTTTTGGAGAGGAAAACATCATTGATTCACTCTATGGTGTTGTGTTGAATTTCGAGATTTACAATGAAATTCCTTTTAACGGAGTGGTGGAAATACGTTTTATGCGCGACATCGTGGAGGAGGTGTTTGGTGAAGGCGAGGTTTCTATGCTTTACGAAGAAAAATCACTGAGGCGAAGCATCGAAGTGGGAGCCTCCAATTATGACCCAACAACCAAAAAACTGATAAACGGTACGAAGAGTAAAGCGTCCGTTGAATTTGACGGGTCGGCCAATGAGGCGTTGAGTAAAATCACCCAGATCGATATGGTTTACCGCCTTTATGCCAATAAATCGGAAGTCTTTCTTGAAAAAGATTACCACATAGATATTAAAGTGTCGGCTTATGCCAAAGCCAGACTGATTTACGCCGAATAAAATATGTTTTACATTAATATGAACGGAGAAACCACTCTTTGTGAATTTTTGAACTACTGATTTGAATAATGAAAAGAATATTTTTTACTAAGATAGGAATTGTTTTGTGTATGGTGCTTTGCCCTCTTTTTACATACGCACAATTCAGTAATACATTGTATTTCAATAAGTACAATCCTCGTCAGCATAAAGTCAATCCGGCTATTATGCCCGAGGGGCGTTGCTATGTGGGTTTCCCCGCACTCTCTACGTTTGCATTTTCGGCAGGGAACAGTAACTTTGCCTTCAACAATATTTTCAAGAATGTAACGATAGACGGAGAGAAAAGAATGGTGCTGCCATTTGACAAGTCGGCTGGCGATATGTCTGATTTCCTTAACAATATCGGTCATAAGGAGCGGATTTTCACTGCATACCAACTCGACATTATCGATTTCGGATTCCGCACGCGCCGCAACTCCTACCTCACCTTCAACATCGCCAACCGTATGGAAACAATGGTTATCATACCAAGGCAGATTCCCGAATTGGTCTTCAAGGGAATGAAAAAAGGTAAGGATTATGACTTTAACATCGACCGCTTGTCGGTAGATGCCTCCATATTCTCGCAAGTTGCCGTTGGCTATGCGAAACCAGTAACCGACCGACTGACGGTTGCTGCCACCCTCAAATACCTTTACGGACACGCCAATGTTTCCACCGATTTCAGCGACCTGCAGATTGAAGCGAATGGTGAGCAGTGGGCGATTAAAGGCGATGCCTACTTGCGCACTTCCGTGCCATGCCTGCGGTTTATACCAAATGAAGATAATCAAATTGAGGAAGTGGATACTGAATTGGATGGCTCGCTTTCGCAGATTTTCAAACCGCAGGGCCATGGTGCCGCATTGGATTTGGGTGTAACCTACCAGTTACTGCCACAGTTGCAACTTTCAGCCAGCTTGGTTGATTTAGGATTCATACATTGGAAAAATAATTTGTCTGGTCTGAATAAAACGAACGACTTCGTCTACACCGGTGTCGAATACGACATTAAAGAGGACGAAGACAATGAGGAAGAAGAGGAGGAAAATGTATGGGATGAATATCTTGACCAGTTGGAGAATATGTATGAGGTGACGGAATCGCCTAAGGCCTACAATACTTCACTGACAACAAAGTTGCATTTGGGTGCGGAATACTCATTCTGGAAAGACCGTTTGGGTTTAGGCGTTTTATCTAAAACCTATTTCTTCCGCCGCAATGTGTGGGAAGAATTCTCTTTCTCCGCAAGCTTCCGCCCTTGCAAACAATTCTCGTTGGCATTGACTTATGGAATGTTTGATAGGAAGTGGAACAGCCTTGGCGCAGGCGTGAACTTTAACCTTGGCGCATTAAACTTAAACTTCGCAGTGGACAATATTCCATTTAAATATGGCACATCTGGTGATGTGAAATTCCCGACTACGAAGAGCGGTGTGCGCGCCATTGTTGGTATCGCATTTATGTTCAGATACAAAACACCTAAGGACGAGGATGGCGATGGCGTGATCGACAAAGAAGACCTTTGCCCAGGCACTCCTGCTGGTGTAGAAGTTGATTCTGTAGGCTGTCCAAAGGATTCTGACGGCGACGGCGTGCCTGATTATATCGACCAATGTCCGAACACACCAAAAGAGGCATATAATTCTATCGATACGTTGGGTTGCCCAATTGACACAGACGGTGACGGCGTGCCAGATTATCTTGATCAATGTCCGGAAACTCCGCAAGCAGCGTTTGGTGCAATTGATTCGTTGGGTTGCCCTAAGGATTCTGACGGCGACGGTGTGCCAGACTATATCGACCAATGTCCGAACACACCAAAAGAGGCATACAATTTTATCGATACGTTGGGTTGCCCAATTGACACAGACGGTGACGGTGTGCCAGATTACCTTGATCAATGTCCGGAAACTCCGCAAGCAGCGTTTGGTGCAATTGATTCGTTGGGTTGCCCTAAGGATACGGACGGCGACGGTGTGCCAGACTATATGGATAAATGCCCTGAAATCCCAGGAGTGAAGTCAAACGATGGCTGCCCAGAAATTAAAGCAGCCGTGAAGAAACTCTTCAAAAAAGCGTTGAACGGAATCCAATTTGAGGTGGGCAAGGCTGTCATAAAAAAGACATCATACGGTATTCTTAACGAGATAGTCAAAGTGATGGAGGAGAATCCAACCTACAAACTGAATATCTTCGGCCATACCGACTCTTCTGGAAAACCTGAGAAGAACAAAGTTCTTTCCGAAGATCGTGCTAATTCAGTTCGCCAGTACCTTATCAAGAAGGGAGTGGACGAAAACAGGCTTTATTCAGAGGGATTTGGCGACACGAAACCAGTTGCAGACAACAAAACAAAGGCTGGCAAGGCGAAGAACCGCCGTGTTGAGTTTGAAGTAGAGTATTTGCAATAATCTATTAGTCAACGGCTTATTTATCCTTAAAAGAAAAAATGAGCCGTTGACTAAAAAAAACAAATGGTGGATTTGGCATTTACAAAAATGAATGATACATTTGCACCGCAAATTTGATGGTGGAAGTAGCTCAGTTGGTTAGAGTATCAGATTGTGGTCCTGAGGGTCGTGGGTTCGATCCCCATCTTCCACCCCAAAAGAGAGAAAGCCGCATTCCTAAGGAGTGTGGCTTTTTTGCTTCCAATTTTCCACTCTATTATATGATGAAAAATAAACCAGTTTCGCCTTGGGCGTGGGTCCCAACGCTCTACTTTGCGGAGGGAATACCATACGTGATTGCTGCCACCACCTTTGCGGTGATTATGTATAAAAACCTTGGGTTATCCAATACCGAGGCGGCTTTTTACACAAGCTGGCTTTATTTGCCGTGGGTGATTAAACCATTTTGGAGTCCGATTGTCGACACGCTGAAAACCAAACGCTGGTGGATTTTGCTGACGCAGTTGTTGATTGGTGCGGGACTTGCTGGCGTTGCGTTCTGCATCCCGACAAGCCATTTCCTGCAATCCACTTTATGTCTTTTGTGGTTGGTCGCATTCAGTTCTGCTACACACGATATCTCGGCAGACGGATTCTATATGCTGGCGTTGGATGAGCAACGGCAGTCGCTCTTTGTAGGTATCCGCAGCACTTTTTATAGAATTTCCATGATTACAGGTCAGGGTCTGTTGGTTTATCTCGCCGGTTTTTTGGAGCGACATACAGACAATGTGCCGTACGCTTGGAGCATTACAATTATGGTGGCAGCAGGATTTTTCTTGCTTATTTTCGCCTACCATTTCGTGATTCTTCCGAAGCCGACTGCCGATATTGCATTGACGCAGAAAGGAGAAGATGTTGTCAAAGGTTTCTTTGTTTCGTTTGGCTCTTTTTTTAGGAAGCAAAATGTGGCAGTATCGCTTGCTTTCATTTTGTTGTACAGGTTGGGCGAGGCTTTGTTGGTAAAAATCGCCTCACCTTTTTTGTTGGATAGCGTGGATGTGGGAGGATTGGAACTTAGCACGGAGAGGGTCGGTATCGTCTATGGGACGGTTGGTGTGCTGGCACTTACGTTGGGCGGAATTTTGGGTGGTATTGTCGTTTCTCGTCAAGGGCTGAAGCGTTGGCTTTGGCCGATGGTTTTCAGTATGAATTTGCCTAACCTGTTGTATGTCTATATGGCGTTTGAACAGCCATCAAGTTTTATATTGGTGAATGTTTTAGTGGCGATAGAGCAGTTTGGCTACGGCTTCGGGTTCACCGCGTTTATGCTTTATCTGATTTATATTTCGAGAGGGGCGGCGCAAACTTCGCATTACGCTATTTGCACGGGTTTTATGGCGTTGGGGATGATGTTACCCGGTATGGTGGCGGGGTGGTTGCAAGAGTCGCTCGGCTATTTGTTCTTTTTTATTCTTGTTTGCATTTGCACCATTCCGGGATTTCTCTTGGCAAAAATGTTGGTGATTGAGGATGATTTCGGGCGGAGGAAGAACACCTGAATATTACAAAAAAGTAAGCCCCCGAAAGGAGGCTCACTTTTCAATAGAAAACCATAAAATCTTATAAGCACACAGGTTTCACAACCGTATTGCAAATGTACGCCTATTATTTATTAGTTACAAACATTTGAAAGTCTATTTTTCGAAAAAGGACATTATTTAAGAATCTTTTTACTTTTTCTTAACCACCATTTCGCAATTTGCGCAATCAAATGATAGGAGTAGTTCCTTTCCCATGTTGGTGGTGAGTATGAAGGGCTGATGCCTCTCTTTCCCTCCTTGTTGCTTTGTGCAGTAACCTAACGAATAGGCGATGCAGTGTTTGCAACGCATCAGCTCTGCGTTGTCGTCTCGTTGTGATTCAAATGACTTTTGAATTTCGGTAACCTGATGTTCTTTAAAGAACTTTTCCGCCAAGGGGTTATGTACGTTCCCTTTGTACGAAAGGACTCTGAGAGGGTAGGGGTGACTCGTTTTGGGAAATGCCAAAGAAGATTTCACCCGATTCTGACTGCGTTCTTCTTCCAACTTTTGTATCAATGTCCTTCTCACTTCTGCCAACTGGGCGGACGGAAAGAAATAGGTGTTTTCTGTTGCAAAACTTACACTTGAGACGTTGAAAATCGTATCTCCGCACTTGCTAAGTATGCGTGTGGTGTTCTCAATCTGCCTTGTAATGTCTTGTGCCAATTGTTTTTCTGTTTCAAGTTTGTGGGTTGCCACATTTCCATCTTCGTCTTTTACTTTGAAAAGGAATCCGTTGACAGACTCTTGCACTTCAATTTGAATTGCGATTCTTCTGTCTGCGCTTTTCTTTTTCAGTTCCCGCTCAAATGTTTGGTCAAAATTTCGGTAGACAATGGTTCCCGGGCGGATAAAGATTTTTTCGGAAGGGAAGATTTCGTTGCCGTCTACGGTGTTTGCCTTGAATCCAGAAAATTGGCGATTTTCTGTGATATAGCAGAATCCATCTCCGTTATGAAGCGATTTTTCTGTATCGATTACAATGCTTTTCCCGTTGCTTGATTTTACACTTCCGACGATTTCACCTAATGATTTTGGCGTGTCGAACGAAGTAATATTGGGTGTCCGCTTATGCAGAAAATAGTCTGTTGAGCCTCGGTGGAAACTCTTCTCCACATTGGGTATAAATGTGTACTGGCAGTGTCCTGAACTGGCTTTCTGATATTCGTTAGATCCCTCTAATATGGCGTCGAGTCGTTGCCGATAGTAGGCTGTAACATTCTTTACATAGTCCACATCCTTCAGTCTGCCTTCAATCTTCAACGAAGATACGCCGGCATCGATAAGTTCTTCCAACGAGTTGGACAGGTTCATATCTTTGAGCGATAGTAGGTATCGATCTTTCTCCAAGATCTTGCCTTGAGCGTCTTTGAGCGTGTAGGGCAGTCGGCAAGGTTGGGCGCAGACGCCGCGGTTGGCACTCCGTCCGCAGAGGCTTTGGCTTAGGTAGCACTGCCCGCTGTAGCTGACGCACAATGCGCCATGGACGAAAAATTCCAACTTCACCTTTGTATTCCTGCTGATATCACGGATTTGCTCGATAGACAATTCCCGCGCAAGCACCACTTGCTCGAACCCGGCTTTTTCGAGGAACGACACTTTCTCGACATTTCGATTGTCCATTTGCGTGCTTGCATGCAGAGGGATGGGCGGCAAGTTGAGTTGCGTTATGCCGAAATCTTGGATGATGAGCGCATCCGTTCCGATATTGTATAATTGGTGGATGATTTTTTCTGCCTCTTCCAATTCGGGCATAGTCAAAATGGTGTTGAGTGCCACATAGACCTTTGCGTAGTAGCGGTGAGCAAAGTTGATGAGTGATTCAATGTCGCCTATGCCGTTGGGCGCATTAGCGCGTGCGCTAAACTTGGGTGCGCCGATGTAAACCGCATCCGCACCATGGCTGATGGCTTCGATGCCGTGTTCGGCGGTTTTTGCAGGCGACAAGAGTTCTATTCGTCTCATTTTTCGCAATGGTCGTCGTTGCCGATTTCGTTGATGTTGTAGGGCGACTCTTGGTAAACGAAGTAGTTGAGCCAGTTGACAAACAACAGGTTGGCATGGCACCTCCAGCGCACCACGGGCTTCTTGTCTGGGTCGTCATCCTGAAAGTAGTGTTTTGGAATCTCTATAGGAAGTCCGTTTCCCTTATCGCGGAAATACTCATCGCGTAGGGTGTTGGGTCCGTATTCCGAATGTCCCATCACGAAGAACTCCCTTCCGTTTCTTGCTTCCACCATATACACGCCAGCCTCTTCTGACTCGGAAATCAGTTTCAAGTCCTTGTTCTTCAGAATATCCTCCCGTCGTACCTCTGTGTGTCGGCTATGTGGCACGAAAAACTCGTCATCGAACCCCCTGAAAATCGGGTTTTTAGGATCTGTTGTGATGTGTTTGAATACTCCGAACATCTTCTTATCCAACTTATATTTTGGGATATTGTAGTGGTGGTACAAACCGGCTTGTGCCGCCCAACATATATATATTGTAGACTGCACATGGGAGCGGCTCCAGTCAAAAATCTCTTTGATTTCATCCCAATACGAAACCTCCTCGAAATCCATGTGTTCCAAGGGCGCACCTGTGATAATCATACCATCATACCGAGCGTCTTTTACAACATCAAAGTCTTTGTAGAACATTTTCATGTGTTCAATAGGCGTGTTTTTGGAGGTGTGGCTCTTAATCTTCATAAACTCCAATTCGATTTGAAGCGGAGAATTGGAGAGCAGGCGCACGAGATCCGTTTCCGTTGTGATTTTTAGCGGCATAAGGTTTAATACGATGATTTTCAACGGACGTATATCCTGATGGGAAGCGGAGGCACTGTCTTTGACGAAAATATTCTCGTTTTCAAGAGCCTTGATGGCGGGTAGGTTAGAAGGGATGTTTAATGGCATTCAGTAATTATTTTTACGAGTTTGACTCGTTGGCAAAGATAATGCTTTTCGCTTGTTGGTTGATTCTCTTTTTGCCCCAATCTGATGATTGGAATTGATTTTTTAACTATTTTTGCGAATAATATGGGAAGATTGTTGGCAATAGACTATGGACGCAAGCGCGTGGGTATTGCAGTTACCGATCCGTTGCAGATTATTGCGAATGGGTTGTGTACTGTCGCATCTGGCGATGTGCTGACGTTCTTGGCAGAATATCTGTCCAAAGAGCAGGTCGATTGTTTCGTCGTGGGCTTGCCGAAAACAATGCGCAACGAAGAGTCTGAGTCTATGAAATACATAAAACCATTTGTCGCTGCGTTGCGGAAACGTTTCCCGACAATTCCAGTGGAAATGTTTGATGAACGTTTCACCTCCGTAATCGCACACAAAGCTATGTTAGACGGAGGATTGAAGAAGAAAGACAGACAAAACAAGTCGCTCGTCGACGAGTTGAGTGCGACAATCATTCTTCAATCTTATATGGAGTCAAAAAGAATTTGAAACTCAATGGTTTTCAAGACCATTGAAAATAAATAAAAGAAGCAGAAGATGATATATCCGATTGTTATCTATGGAAGTCCGGTGCTGCGCAAAGAAACGGTTGAGATTGATAGCACCTACCCAGATGTTCAGAAGTTGGTGGACGATATGTTCGCCACAATGTATAATGCCGATGGCGTAGGGCTGGCGGCTCCGCAGATTGGTCTTTCCATCCGCTTATTCGTAGTGGACGCAAGTGTTTTGGAAGAGGATTTTCCTGAGTGCAAAGGTTTCAAGAGGGCGTTCATCAACCCGCAAATCGTGGAGGAGAGCGAGGAGATGGAGGCATACAACGAGGGTTGTCTGAGCCTTCCTGGCATCAATGAGTCAGTGAAACGCCCTGTCCGCATCAAAGTAAAATATTTGAACGAGAAATTCGAGCCTTGCGAGGAGGTGTATGAACATTTCCAGGCACGCGTGGTGCAGCATGAGTACGACCACCTTGAGGGTCATGTCTTTATTGACCATATATCGCCCATCCGCCGTCAGTTAAACAAATCTAAACTCACCAATATGGTGAAAGGAAAGGTGCGCTGCCATTATCGCACAGTGCTTGAAAAATAGTTGCATCGGTGGATCCATTGCTCATAGATTTGAAAAATCGGCTTTCCAATGGTGAGTCGGAGACGGTTCTGCGCGAACTTGAACTTTATCTCACCGAAAATCCCAATTCGGACGAAGCGTATTTCCTTATGGGAAATGCTTACCGCAAGTCTGAAAAATGGGGCGAGGCGATGAATGCCTACGCCAACGCCGTTGAATTGAACCCAGAGTCGCCGGCAAAGCACGCTTACCAGTCTATTGTTGAAGTCTTAGATTTTTTTAACAAAGATATGTACAATCAATAGCGGATTCTGTGTTACCTTTCCGACGGTAAAATCAAATCAAAACGAGTGAGTTTATGACAACGAAGAATTTTGACGAATTGAAGAAATATACAGTTGTGGTGGCGAGGGTCATCATGGGCTGTGTTTTCATTTTTTCAGGCTATGCAAAAGCTGTTGACCCTCTGGGATCATGCTACAAAATTGAGGATTACCTTGCGGCAATGGGTTTGGATGTGTTCGCACCGTTGGCTCTACCCATCGGTATAGCCCTTGCAGCATTTGAATTCCTTTTGGGCGTGTGCCTGCTATTGGGTGCGAACATCAAATCAACCTCTATACTGACGCTTTTGCTGATGTGCGTAATGACGCCGCTGACGTTGTGGATCGCCTTGGCTAACCCCGTTTCGGATTGTGGATGCTTCGGCGACGCTCTGGTTTTGACAAACTGGCAGACGTTCTGGAAGAATATAGTATTCCTCTCCCTCACCATATTGATTTTGAAGTGGCATAAATACAGCCCGAAACTCTTTTCGCAGCGTACGGAGTGGCTCATCGCCATTGCTGCTGGTTCCTATTCAATTATGATCTCCATTTATTGCTACATCAATCTGCCGATCATCGATTTCCGCCCTTATAAGAATGGAACGAACATCGTGCAATCAATGGAAGTGCCAGACAGCATAATGGTGGATGGAAAAATGGTGCCAACACCGGTGGATGAGTATGAAACAACATTCATCTATGAGAAGGATGGTAAACAGCAGAAATTCTCAATGGAGGAGTACTCTAAACTCGACTCTACTTGGCATTTTGTTGATTCGGAGAGCGAGTTGGTGAAGAAGGGATTCGAACCACCAATCCACGATTTCTCTTTGGAAGATCCAGAGCAGGGGGACATCACAGAGGATGTGCTTTCTAATCCTGGGTATACATTCCTGTTGATTTCCAAACGTGTGGAACAGGCGTCCACCAATAAACGGAAGGAAATTAACGCCATCTACGACTATGCAAAACAAAATGGCTATGGATTTTATTGTATGACTGCCACAGGACTGGAATCGACTGAGATGCGGGAGTACAAAGTTGAAATGGGCGGCGTGGAATACCCAATAGTCAACACCGACGAAATCACCTTGAAGACGATTGTCCGTTCCAATCCTGGCTTGGTGCTGATTAAGGACGGCGTAGTCATCAATAAGTGGAGTAACAGCAATATGCCGACATTCAATGAGCCATTGGAAGGATCGCCACGCGGAGAGGTTCAAGAACCCAACGACACGAGGGTTATCATCCTTTCCATCTTGATGTTCTTAGGCGTGCTTGTGGCAGTCTACGCATTAGACAAAGTGATTACACTGATTGCCGACAAATGGCTTGGCTCACAAAAAAAACGAAAAGAAGAAACAGAACTTTCTAATAAATAATTCATAATTTTCAATTACAATGAGAAAGAATATTGTAGCAGGAAACTGGAAAATGAACAAGACACTCCAAGAGGGTCTTGATTTGGCAAAGGGCTTGGATGCTGCTTTGAAGGGTAAGAATTTGAACTGCGATGTTATCATCGGAACTCCTTTCATCCATTTGGCAAGCGTTGCTTCAGCAATCGACACTAAAGTTATCGCAGTTTCTGCTGAGAACTGTGCAGACAAAGAGTCAGGTGCATTCACTGGTGAGGTTTCTGCCGCTATGGTTAAATCAACTGGTGCTGAGTACGTTATCCTTGGTCACTCTGAGCGTCGTGAATACTACCACGAGACTCCAGAAATCTTGAAGGAGAAAGTTCTTTTGGCTTTGAAGAACGGTTTGAAGGTTATCTTCTGCATCGGTGAGAGCCTGGCTGAGCGTGAGGCTAACAAGCAAAACGAAGTTGTTAAGGCTGAGTTGGAGGGTTCGGTTTTCAACTTGTCTGCTGAGGACTTCGCTAAGATCACTATCGCATACGAGCCAATCTGGGCTATCGGAACAGGTAAGACTGCTACTGCTGAGCAAGCAGAGGAGATCCACGCATACATCCGTTCGGTTGTCGCTGACAAGTACGGTAAGGAAGTTGCAGAGAACACTTCTATCCTTTACGGAGGTTCTTGCAAGGCTTCTAACGCTCCTGAGTTGTTCGCTAAACCCGATATCGATGGTGGTTTGATTGGTGGTGCATCTCTCAAGGTTGAGGATTTCTGCGGCATCATCAACGCATTTTGATTTAATCCTTTATAGGGATTGAGAAGTAAAAGGGGCTGTACTGATTGGTGCAGTCCCTTTTCCCGTTAATTCTGTCTGTAAATTGCAAAAATCCACTTAGGCTAATGACCGATTTGGATTTATCTTTGTGAAAGTAAAATTTATACTATGCGAAAGTATGCGATTGTGGTGGCAGGCGGTAAAGGTCTGCGTATGGGTGGAGATATTCCGAAACAGTTTCTGCCTGTAGGTGGATTACCTGTTTTAATGCGCACCTTGCGTCGGTTTAGGGAATATGACCCTGAAATCAATCTCATTTTGGTTTTGCCCCAAGACCATTTTGATTACTGGAAGAAGTTGTGCGCAGACTATTCGTTTGAGTGCGCCCATACTTTGGCAGAAGGGGGTGCAACAAGGTTCCACTCTGTAAAAAACGGATTGGAAAAGATATACGCAACGTGTCAGGAGGATGCGTTGGTCGCCGTACATGACGGGGTGCGTCCTTTTGTGTCGGTAAAGACAATTGCTCGCACGTTTGATGCTGCCAGCCATTTCGGTGCAGCAGTCCCCGTGGTTGATATGGTCGACTCCATTCGGATGGTGGAAGACGGAAAGAGTGTTGCTTGCGACCGTTCAAAGTTCAAATGCGTGCAGACCCCGCAAGTCTTCTCTTTGCGGGTTTTAAAATTGGCGTATGACCAGCCATTCCGCGATTTTTTCACAGACGATGCCTCCGTTGTCGAGTCCATTTCCGTCCAAATTCACTTGGTTGAAGGCAATCGCGAGAATATCAAACTCACCACAACCTACGATTTGAAGATCGCAGAAGTATTAGACTAATTCGTAAATGGTTAATTTAGAGCGGAATATAGCGTTTTTACATGGTGTGGGCGAAAAACGTGCAGCCCTGTTCAAGACGGAGGCAGGCGTTTCTACCTTCGAGGATTTGCTTTACTATTTCCCTTACCGGTATGTAGATAGGAGCCATATCTATACCGTCTCTGAACTGATGAATACAAGCACCGACACGTCATCGTATGTGCAGGTGCGGGGAAAAATCGCACGCATCTCGGTGATTGGGGTTGGCAGCAAACAGCGTGTTTCTATGCTTTTTACTGACGGTGCGGCGATGATGGAGTTGCTGTGGTTTAAAGGAGTGCGTTACGTTGTAGATACCTACAAAGAGGGACAGGAGTATGTGGCGTTTGGAAAGCCGTCCGTTTTCAACGGAAAACCAAGCATCGTACATCCCGAAATGGAAACGCTGGCGGAGGTCAGAGAGAAACTGACGTTGGGCGGATTGCATGGAATGTACAACACAACCGAGCGGATGAAGAAAGGCTACCTCGTTTCCAAGTCAATTCAAAAGATGGTGATAGAGGTGGTTAAATCGTTGGGCGGAGGAAAAATAGAGGATACGTTGCCCGATTACATTCTGGAGTCGCTCCACTTATGCCCTTTGCATGAGGCACTTCTGTCCGCCCATTTTCCCAAAGACCTAAAATCACTTGAATATGCACAAGTAAGATTGAAGTTTGAAGAACTTCTCTATGTACAACTGAACATACTACGCAAAGCGAAAAACCGTTCGAAAAGTTTCAAAGGACTTCCTTTTCTTGTCATCGGACATTATTTCAATGATTTTTACGCAAAATGTCTTCCCTTTCCGTTGACGGATGCGCAGAAACGTGTTTTGCGCGAAATCAGAGCCGATGTGGGCAGTGGAAAACAGATGAACCGTTTGCTGCAAGGCGATGTGGGTAGCGGAAAGACCCTCGTGGCGTTGATGACGATGCTGATGGCGCTGGATAATGGATATCAGGCATGCCTGATGGCTCCGACGGAGATTCTGGCGACGCAACACTGCGAGACACTTCGGAATATGCTTTCTTCGTTAGGCGTTTCCGTAGCTTTGCTGACGGGGTCTACGAAGAAGAAAGAAAGAGATGCGATTTTATCGGATTTATCTTCGGGTGTGCTGCAGATTGTAGTTGGCACGCACGCTTTAATAGAAGACGGCGTTGTGTTCCGAAACCTTGGAATGGCAGTGATTGACGAGCAACACCGCTTCGGAGTGGCTCAAAGGGCGAAATTATGGATGAAAAACGAACTTCCACCCCACGTGCTTGTGATGACTGCCACGCCGATTCCCCGCACCTTAGCAATGACGCTTTATGGTGATTTAGATGTTTCAGTCATCGATCAGCTTCCGCCAGGACGGAAGCCCGTTCGTACCATTCATCGTTTTGAGGGGAAACGAAGCGACATCTATAAGTTTATGCAGAAAGAAATCGCAGACGGACGACAAATCTACATTGTGTATCCGATGATTCAAGAATCAGAAAAATCTGATTATGAAAATTTGGAAAGCGGTTTTCGCAACCTCTTGGAAGTATTCCCCGAGCCAACTTATCACATTGGAATGGTGCATGGAAAAATGAAACCTGCTGAAAAGGAAGCCGTTATGCAGAGGTTTTCTTCGGGCGAACTGAATGTGCTTGTTGCTACCACCGTGATAGAAGTTGGGGTGAATGTGCCTAATGCCTCTGTGATGATGATTGAGAGTGCGGAGCGTTTCGGGCTTTCTCAGCTCCACCAACTGCGCGGTAGAGTGGGGCGTGGCGCAGATCAATCGTTCTGCATCTTGGTTACTGCCTACAAACTTTCCAATGAAAGCAGGAGGCGAATGGATGTGATGGTACGTACCAATGATGGTTTTGAAATATCGGAAGAAGACCTTAAAATGCGTGGCCCAGGCGATCTTGAAGGAACGCAACAAAGTGGCATCGCCTTGAATTTGAAAGTGGCAAACCTTGCCAAAGACGGTCAAATCGTGCAGTTGGCGCGGGATGTCGCCAATAAAATTTTAGAGGACGACCCTGAACTAATGTCCGAGAAGAATCTACGACTCAATCAACAGATGCATAAGTTGGCGAAAGATAAAGCAAATTGGAGCGTAATCAGTTGATTTGTAAAAAAAAAGAGGATGCTTCGCTTTGAAACATCCCCTTTGCCTTATTTTACCTGTTTCGGTTATTTCAGATTCAGATATTCACAAACCTCTTGGTATACGCACTCGCCATTGAAGCCGAACTCCTTGTCTAACACAGTGTAAGGTGCAGAATAGCCGAAATGATCCAACCCATGGATGTAGCCGTTGGCGCCGACGAGGTCTCTAACGGTGAGGCTCATACCTGCCGTCATTCCGTAGATTGGCATATCGCTTGGCAATACGCTATCTTGGTACTCCTTTGGTTGCGATCTGAACAACCCCTCAGAAGGAGCGGATACAATTCTGATTTTCAGATTTTTACGTTCCTCCAACAATTTTGCACCATCAAAGAGGGTGGCAACTTCCGATCCGCTCGCAACCAATATCACATCTGGTTTCCCAGCGCAATCCTTCACAATGTATGCGCCTTTTTCTGCGCCTAATGCTTGTTGATAAGCCGTTTTACCATCTGCAACAGGCACATTGTTCACGTTTTGTCGTGAAAGAATCAAGCCAGTTGGGGTGTCGGTGTTTTCCATTGCCATTTTCCAGGCAACGGTTGTTTCATTCACATCAGCAGGCCGAAGCACCAACATACTGTTTTTGCCGGCGTGGTTCTTCACGTGTTCAAGCAAACGCACTTGCGCCTCTTGCTCGATTGGCTGGTGTGTCGGACCATCCTCGCCCACGCGGAATGCATCGTGCGACCATACATATTTTACTGGAATGCGCATAAGTGCCGACATTCTGTATGCAGGTTTCATATAATCGGAGAAAGCGAAGAATGTGCCACATGCGGCGAACAATCCGCCGTGGAGGGCTATTCCATTCATAATGCATGCCATCGCCAATTCTGAAACGCCAGCATTTAGGAACGCTCCAGTGAAGTCGCCTTTCGTCATCGGATGGGTTTTCTTCAAGAATCCGTCCGTTTTATCAGAGTTGGAAAGGTCTGCAGAGGCAACAATCATATTTTCTACCTTTTCTGCCAACACACTCAATACGGTTGCGGAACCCACGCGCGTCGCCTGGTTTGCCTTTTGTTCAATGGCTGCGTAATCTATTTCTGGAGCCTTTCCGCTAAAGAATTGCGATAATTTCTTTGCCAAATCTGGATTTTTGGCCTCCCATTCGGCTTGCTGCTTTTTCTTTTTCCCGACAATCTCAGACAACTCTTTCGCTCTTTCTGCGTAGAGTTTTTCAACTTCTGGGAAGATGACGAATGGATTCTCGGGGTCGCCACCCAAGTTGGCGATGGTTTTCGGAATGCTTACGCCCGCTTTTGACAATGGTTGACCGTGAGTGGAAACTTTCGACTCCATAGAAGAACCATCTTCGGCAACACAGCCAATACCCATTGTTGTATTTCCGATGATGATGGTAGGTCGTTCTGACTCCTTGTTGGCGGCTTCAAGTGCATCGCAGATTGCCTTGGCGTCATTGCCGTTGATGGTGATGACATTCCAGTTCCAAGCCTTATATTTCATAGCGATGTCCTCGGAGTCGACCTCGTCAACCCTTGTAGAGAGTTGCACGTTGTTGGCGTCATAGAACATAATCAGGTTGTGTAATCCCAAGTGTCCGGCGATTCGTCCTGCACCTTGCGAAATCTCCTCTTGAATGCTGCCGTCAGAAACGAATGTGTATATTTTGTGGCTCATCCACTCACCGAATTTTGCGCAGAGGTAACGCTCGGCGATAGCGGCTCCCACAGCCATCGCATGGCCTTGACCCAGTGGTCCGGAGGTGTTTTCAATTCCCAGCGAAGGGTTGACCTCTGGATGTCCTGGTGTGCGGCTTTGCCATTGACGGAACGATTTAATGTCGTCCATCGTCAGTTTCCCACTGAGGAGCAGCACGGAGTAGAGCATAGGCGACATGTGCCCTGGGTCGAGGAAGAATCTGTCGCGGTTGATCCAGTTCGGGTCGGACGGATCGTATGTTAGAAATTTGGAATAGAGCACATTGATGAAGTCTGCTCCTCCCATCGCTCCTCCGGGGTGTCCCGATTTCGCTTTTTCTACCATAGCCGCAGTCAAAATCCTGATGTTATTTGCTGCACGATTTAGGGTATTACACTCAACCATTGTTTTTCTGAATTTTTATAAATGGAAAAAATAACTTATCGTATATCTGAAACCCCATTTGCCAGACTCCTTGTCTCCGAACCCTGGCGCATGAGATTGCCGTATCACGCTATTTCCTTCATATTGGTCATTTATATGAAGGAACATTTTTATCATCGCCTCAAATCCCAAACATAGATTTCCTGCGATGGGGGCTTTCACCCCGAGTACCACTTCGCCCCATTGGGCTGTGGTATGTCCTTTGGAACTAAACATTCGTCCGTTCTCCATCCAATACGAATTATGTATCGGATAATTCGCAATTTCATACGAGTAGCCTGGCGAACATCCGTAATTAATGCCGAAGTAACCGATGGGGTTAAGCGGCTTTGAAAGATTTTTGCGCCACACGTTGTACATCGCTCCGACTTTAAAGTAGAGTCCGTTTACCTTGTATAGGTTGTTTTCCGCCGGCACTGGGTAATCGTAGTCTGAGGAGGCGTCATATTTGTCGTAGCCCACCACAAACGTGGGGTAAAGTCTGTGCCAAAGGTCAAATTGCAAATCCGCATTCACCCCAAATCTGTCATGGTTAAAAAGGTGAAGTAGGGGATTCAACACATCCACGCCAACATTCATGCCATAGAAAACCTCTTTGGCAGATGCTTCGTCCCGCTTTTGACTTTCCGCCCACGACAAGGCTGGAAAAACGCAGAGCAGCAGCACACTAATAATTCTCCAAAAACAATTTGATGTGACTCTCATAATTTTGGTTGTTTATTAGAGGGTTGACAATCTGTGCGGAAGCGACTCCCTTATGAAGGAATACAGCCTGTTTTATGGTGTGCGTGTTCATACATCCGCACTCAGCGGAAACGAACTCCAACGTGTTCTCGTGGGTTATACGCAACGTGTCGGTGTTGGGCGATTGAAAGTAGAAGTACCCATCCGACTGACCAGCCAAGATGTTGGATGACCCGTCATCAAAAACAAAATAGTTGCTTTTGAAGTGCGTTACATAATGCCGAGCAGTGCCGTCGAGCGAGATGTAGGTAGACGGAATACTATCCAACACGAGTTTGCCTGCGACGTTGGTTTTCCAATAAGGGAGGAATACCGCTTCGCTGTCTGCCAGGTAAACCGACACAGGAGAACCTGAGAAAGTGATTGTCGCCACAAAATCTGTGCTTGTTTGCTGATCATTTAAAGTGAGGTTGACATTGTTTTGTCCCGATGCGAAAATTATTGAATCAGACCCAACGCCCTGAAGACAGAAGAATGACGGGGTAACAGCCACCGCGGTGTCTATCTCAGAATAGAAAGTGAGGTTTAACGGGGCGTAAACAGAATCGTTGCAGTGATTGGTGATGCAAGAAGCACAGAGGAACAACACCACAGCAACTGCGGCGCACATTCCTTTTTCCACCAATTTAGAGCAAAAATTTCTGAGCAACTTCATCCTTTATTTTATTCCTTATAAGTATAAAACAACTTCGTCTGCAGTTTTCCGTTTCTTTTCCACTCGATTGAACTCCTCTGACGGGTAGCCAACGGGAAGAATGACAACTGGCTCGATATGATCTGGCAAATAAAGCACTTTTTTACATTTCACCGCATCGAAATTGCAGACCCAGCACGAGCCAAGTCCCACTTCGGTGGCTGCAAGGGCGATATGCTCGGTGGCGATTGCCACATCAATGTCGCAGTGGTCTTTTTTGTCAGATGGTCTTTTCCAGGATGTTTCGTGATTTCCGCAAACAACGATGTAGAGCGGTGCAGAGCGAAACCATTCACGGTCGTAGCATCCTCGTATGTCGTTTTTCGCCTCTTCGCTTTGAACGACGATAAACGTCCACGGCTGCAGATTGACTGCCGAAGGGGCGATTCTTGCCGCATTCAGAAGGTAATCCAACTTTTCCTTCTCCACCTCCTTGTCGGCGAAAAGGCGTACGGAACAACGCTGTTCCATCAACTTCAACAGTGTATCAGCCATCCTTGATCAGTTTTCAGATTATCAATAGAAAGCCTTTACCTCGGCTTTGAGCATATTCAATGCAACATCAATAGGGGTGGTTTCCACCGCACCATAACGCTCAATGATAACCTTCGCCAGCTCAATGGCAGGCAGTTCGTCTGGCACATTGTCTGCGCAGGTGTTTATGAGTTGCGTGAGGCTCTCTTTGGCGTTCTTCGTAACAATCCACACATCGTTGCTGACGTAGATTTGTTGCGTTACGTTATGTTCAAACTCTTCGCGAATAGTGTTCAGAAGAGCGATATGCAAGTCCTTCGCATTCATGTGCGATTGTTGCACACGCAGAATCATTGCGTCTGGCTGAATGCGCTCCAAAAACAGGGCAATACGCTCATAAGCAGTCAGACGGATAGGGTTTAGTGTCTTCGCAGTTTCCTTTCTCAAGGCATAGTAGCGGTTTCGCTCCTCATTTTTCAACAGATTAGACAACACATACCGCGCCGCCAACAACACCAAAACGCCTGGAATAGTCAGTTTGGCTATATCTAAAAGAAAATCAGTCATATAATATTTTTTTTCGTTAACTCAATCTAAGTGAAGTGTCTTGTCTAATTGGTAGTTGTTGCGTTCGTTGGAGTTGCGCGCCACCAACTCGCCTAAGAACCCAGCGAGGAAAAGTTGGCAACCAATCAGCATCATTGTCAACGAGATGTAGAAATACGGACTGTCCGTTACTAAAGGTGCGACCGTACCGTTAATGATGTGCGACAATTTATTCCAACCGACAACGCACACAGCAATGAACCCGATGAAAAACACCAGCGTGCCGACAACTCCGAAAAAGTGCATAGGTTTCTTTCCAAAAGTGGAGAGGAACCATAGCGACATCAAATCAAGGTAACCATTGAAGAATCGGTTGAACCCGAATTTCGACTCGCCGTACTTTCTGGCTTGGTGAATCACAACCTTCTCACCAATCTTTTTGTAGCCGGCGTTTTTCGCCAAATAGGGTATGTAGCGGTGCATTTCGCCATACACCTCAATGCTTTTTATAACGTCTTTGCGGTAAGCCTTCAGTCCGCAGTTGAAATCGTGCAGTTTAATGCCAGAGATGATGCGCGTGGTGGCGTTGAAGAGTTTGGAAGGAAGATTTTTGGTCAACTTTGAGTCGTATCGTTTTTTCTTCCAGCCAGAAACTAAATCGTAGCCTTCGTCTTTAATCATCTTGAAAAGTTCTGGAATTTCATCGGGACTGTCCTGCAAATCGGCGTCCATAGTGATGACCACGTCGCCCTGGGCTTTGTCGAACCCGCAGTATAGAGCCGCCGACTTCCCATAATTGCGCTTAAACTTGATGCCCTTTACCTCAGCGTTCTCTGCACCTAATTTTTCAATGACTTCCCACGACTTGTCCGTGCTGCCGTCATTCACAAAAATCACCTCGTACGAGAATCCGTTCGCATCCATCACCCGCTTAATCCAAGCGAAGAGTTCCGGAAGCGACTCTTCCTCATTATATAAAGGTACTACGACTGTTATATCCATATCGTTATTGTATCTGTTATGAAATCATTGTTTTTTTTGCGGCCTGCCGCCCATCACATAGATGAAAATGGATGTCCACAGAATTATGAAGAAACCGACAAACGAGTAACCCCACAAAACCGACATCGCAAGGTCTCTTGCGGTGTAATTCTTAATCATTTTGACAACCAAATCAGAGTTCTCCACACCTTCGCCAGCGATTTCCATTATCTCAACAGCACCACTCAGCAACCTTTCAAGAACACCTGGGCAGAAGTGAAAGAACACAAATGTCGAAGTGGCAAACACCATTGCGGCAAAAAACATCATATACCAACCATAAAACAAGGCGGAAAGGTAGGTAACCTTGCCATCCAAATTGTCTTGGATGTACTGCTTCGTGAAAAAGAATATGCAGAAAAATGTTATGAAGCAAAGCAACAGGCTAAACACCACCTGCAACATAGAGTAAGAGGAATTGATCCAACTTAAAATGTTAAGCAGAGCTGTCAAACCACCAAGCACTAAACCCGAGCGCATGGCGTGCGACACAATATTTTCCCGTTTTTCTTCCATTATTTCTAATTGGCGTGCAAATTTACGCTTTTTATATGGTAGTTTGTGTGAAAAACAATGAAAAAAGCGAAAAATGAATCTCCAAAAACTTGTATTATCAAAAAAAGCGTTATCTTTGCATCGGGTAAGTCCTATACGACCAGCTCCCTTCTACTCCCCCAGGGCTTGACCGCAGCAAGGGTAAGTCGGTTGTAGCGGTGCGATATAGTAAGCTTACCCTTTTTTAACGCCTCTTTAGCTCAGTTGGCCAGAGCACGTGATTTGTAATCTCGGGGTCGTTGGTTCGAATCCGACAAGAGGCTCAAGTGAAACGTTTTGAAAGTCTCTTCCGTAAAAGGAGGAGACTTTTTTTTCAGTGTGCCTGTCATTCACGATTTTTTGTAGGGAAGACTAAGCAACACAATGGTAACCGCTTTGTAACGGTTTTGTAACACGTATTTTTCAGTTTTGCAATACAAATTGAAAAAGGTCTTTGCGACCTAATTTAATCAAATCAGATGGAAACAGTATTTTTTATTGTCGTTGCATTCCTACTACTGCTGGCCGTTTTCGACCTGATGGTGGGAGTAAGCAATGATGCGGTGAACTTTATGACCGCCGGCATCGGCTCAAAAGCCGGATCTTTTAAGTTGGTGATGGCTGTAGCGGCTGTGGGAATCTTTTGCGGAGCGTCGCTGAGTAATGGAATGATTGATGTGGCGCGCCACGGAATCTTCAATCCTGTGAACTTCTCGTTCTACGATGTGATGGTCATCTTCTTGGCGGTAATGGTTACAGACATTCTGCTGTTAGATTTGTTCAACTCACTCGGGATGCCTACCTCCACAACCGTGAGTATGGTGTTTGAGCTGCTGGGTGGTGCCTTCGCTCTCTCGCTCATTAAAATTGTAAAGGGGACGCTCAGTGCCGATGGCTTGCCATTGGGATTGGGCGATTTACTTAATTCGGAGAAGGCGCTTTCTGTCATTGTGGCGATTTTCGTCAGTGTGGCGATTGCCTTTTTATTCGGAGTTGTCGTGCAGTGGCTTTCGCGCTTGTTCTTCACGTTCTCTTATCACAAGAATGGAAAGTTGAAAATGGTGATTTTCAGTGGATTGTCGTTCACTTGTATTGTGTGGTTCCTATTGGTTAGCGGGTTGAAGGGTTCCTCGCTGATGTCGGACGAAGTCCATACTTTCATCCTTGAAAATACTTGGATGTTGGTCGGCTCGCTTGCAGTTGCCTCCATCTTGCTGATGTGGATTCTTTCGTGCTTAAAAGTCAATGTTTTGAAATTCATTGTGATGGCAGGAACATTCGCTCTTGCGATGGCATTCGCTGGAAACGATTTGGTGAACTTCGTTGGAGTGCCACTCACTGGATTGGAGTCGTTTGTTGATTACCGCAGTTCGGGGGCATCAGACCCATATTCATTTATGATGGTTTCACTGACGGAGAGTGTGCATACACCGCCTATTTATTTGATAATCTCGGGAGTGGTGATGGTTTTAGCCTTGGTTACGTCGAAGAAAGCGCAGCACGTTGTGAAGACGAGCGTCGGACTGAGCAGCCAGGAAGAGGGCGATGAGTTGTTTGGCAGTTCCGCCATTGCGCGAGGCATCGTTCGCAATGTTTCGAAAATGAATGCTTTCGTGGTCAGACTCCTTCCTAAATCGGTTCTTGATTGGATAGATTCGCGCTTCAACTCTAACGATGTGGAATTGGAGCAAGGTGCGGCGTTCGACTTGGTACGGGCCTCCATCAACCTTGTCTTGTCCAGTTTGCTCATTGCATTGGGAACGTCGCTCAAACTGCCGCTGTCAACCACCTATGTTACGTTTATGGTGGCAATGGGTAGTAGTTTGGCTGATAGGGCATGGAGTCGAGAGAGTGCGGTGTTCAGAATCACGGGAGTCGTGTCTGTCATCGGAGGTTGGTTCGTAACTGCTGGCGCCGCATTCATCGCTTGTGCGACGTTTGCTTGCATCATCTTCTTCGGCGGATTCCCAGCAATGTTCATCGTCATCGTAGCGTCTATTCTCATTCTGGTTCACAATAACATCAAGTTCGGAAAGAAAAAGAAAGAAGAAGAAGAGGATGTTCTTTTCAAGAGTATTATAAGGTCGAAAGATAAACTTGCCAACTGGACGATGTTCTGCCAACACGTCGGGTCATACAATAGTCGGCAGGTGGCTTTCGTGTCGCAGTGTTACGCTGACATCACTTCCGCTTTCTTCCAAGAAGAATATAAGAAATTGAAGAAATGCCGTTACCAGATTGATGAACAGCGGAAAGCACTGAAGCGTCAGCGTAGGCTGGAGATTATCGGACTCCGCCATGTGGAAACCATCACTGCCATTGAACATAACACTTGGTACTTCCTATCCAACAACTCGGTAGAGCAGATGTTGTATTGCTTGAAGCGTATTGACGACCCGTGCCTTGAGCATGTCGGCAACAATTTCACGCCCATTCAAGGTGAATACGTGGAACACTTTATGCCGATGCGCGACAAGTTGATGGAATATCTCACCCTCACTCAGAAAATGTTGGAAGAAAACGATTTCAGTTCGGCAGACACCCTTCGTGTGGATTGCAAAGAACTGCAAAATACGCTCTCCGCATACCGTAAACAATTGATAGACGACATACAGAAAAGTATGGTGAACATTGAGTCGATGACCGTCTACCTCAACATCGTGCAGGAGAGCCAGAGCCTCCTGAGTTCCCTTCGCCATATGATCCGTGGAATGGTGAAACTGCACGAGTAAGCGTTTCTTGCTACAAAATTAATTCGCAGCCATAGGTGCTTGAAGTTCCTATGGCTGCGAATCTTTTTTCTACAAACCCAATTAGGAATGGTTGTCTTTCCCTCAATTTTGCAGTCTGTGCAATTCTAATTTTTATTTTTAAAATAAAAGTGTTACTTTTATGAGTGGTTAGAAAAAAGAATTTTTAGAATAAAAAGAAATACAATATTGACATGCGAATATTCCAATCTCAACTTTTTTTGGCATCGTTAATCAACCTTCCGAAGAAAACCCAGGGGAAGGTGCTGGCTTTTATGGAAAAACTCAAAAAAAATCCAACTTCCTTAGGATTGCATATTGAGCCAATTGCACAGTTTTATGACAGTTCAATCCGCACGGCCCGCGTGGACGATAACTACCGCGTAGTGCTCGGCGTACAGGATGGCGACAACTACATCCTACAATATGTCAGTACACACGAGGATGCCTACAACTGGGGCAAACGCAAAAAATGCTTTTTCAATGATTATACGGATTGCTTCCAACTCATAACGGTTGAAGAACGCACTGAGGTGGTGTCTGCATCGTCCGACCCTGATGTGAAACCGTTTTTTAAAGATGTGCCAGAAGAAAAACTGCTACGCATCGGCGTGCCGTTAGAATTGATGGAGCCGGTGATGCAGATTGTAACTTTGGACGACCTCGACAGATTAAGCGCATGCCTTCCGGAAGATGTCTTTGAAAACCTTTTTAACGTGCTCGACGGAATTGACATCGACATCGTCATCTCCGAAGTAGAGGAGGGTAAGATGAAGGGCAACGGCGACAAATTCCTCAGCGACAACAACCGCCGCCGCTATGTTGAAATCACTGATGACGAGAATCTGCAAAGCATTTTTAACCAAAGCATTGAGTCTTGGCAAATCTTCCTCCACCCGATGCAGCGCCGTTTGGTGGAAACAAATTTCAGAGGGACAATGAAAGTGAGCGGAGGTGCCGGTACGGGAAAGACCATTGCTGCTATTCACCGTCTGAACTATTTGTGCAAAAGCCCGAACGCCAACGTGTTGTTCACCACATTCACCACTACGCTAAGCCTAAATCTCGCACCGCTCATTGAGAAAATGAACGTGCCAACGCAACGCTATACGCTCAACAATATTGACAAGGTGCTGGCGGACATCGCTGCAAAATATGGCGTGATGCCGGGCTTCAAGGTTATGGACTATTTCGGAACGGACGAACCTGCCAAACTATGGCACGAGGTGCTGGAAGGAGAAAGAACGGAGTTCAACGAGCGATTTCTACGAGATGAGTATGTCGACGTCATTCTCAACTACAACAACAAAGAGTTGAAAAAATACCTCCTGCAACGCCGCCCAGGTCGGACCAAAGCACTCACGCGCAAGCAACGCTTGGAAGTGTGGCGGATTGTGGAGAAGTATGTCGCCCTTAAACAAGAGCGCAAATTAGCAGATCGTCTTGAATTGTTCAATGCCGTAGCCGATTATCTGAAAGAGAATGATATACATCCATATACCAACGTCATTGCAGACGAGTTTCAGGATTTTTCCAATCCCGAGCTGCGCTTCCTCCGTGCCTTGGTTGCCAAAGGACGTAACGACCTTTTCTTGACGGGCGACCCGATACAACGCATCTTCACCGGTAGAAGCATCAACTTTGGTGTGGCTGGCATCAATGTGCGGGGCGTGCGCAGTGTCAAACTTAGGGTCAATTACCGCACCACGGAGCAGATAAAGCGTGTTGCAGTCAACGTGGTGAGCGGTATGGATTTTGACGATATGAATGGCGGAGTGGAAGCGATGAATGGATACGTATCGCTCATCCGCACAGGTATTGAGCCACAATATAAAATGGTGGCGGATGCCTCGGCCGAGGTGCAGCAGGTTGTCGACTGGTTGGAGGAATGCAAGAACTCGGACATTCAACTCTCCGAGATTTGCGTCGCCGCACCAAGTCTTACTTTACTGAAAGACTTGCAAACACGCCTTCACGGTGATGGTGTGGATTACAAACTCATAAAGGGAGCGCAACGCCAGGGCAGCAGCAAAGGTGTGAGTCTCTGCACATTCCACTCACTGAAAGGACTTGAATACAGAGCGGTGATTTTAATGGGTGTGAATGAACGCAACTTGCCTTCGAAAGTGGTGGAGAGCAATGTTCCTGTTGGGGTGGATGCCCTTGGACAAAAGGCGTTTTTGTCATCCAAACGGTCTTTGCTTTATGTCGCCATAACCCGCGCCAGACAATTGGTCTTTATGGTAGGTTATGGAGAGCCAACGGGACTGTTGAAAATTACGGAGTAGGGCGGATTGTACGGAAAAACAAAAGGGAATGCCGAAGAGACATTCCCTTTCTATTGTTAAATAGCGTCAGCTTTCTTTAAGAATAGAGATGTAGGCTTTTCCAGAAAGGTAGAATTGGATATAGACGATGAATGCGGAGATAGCCCATCCAACGCCAGGTATCCAATCTAATGCTTCGTCTGCAAAACCGATAACGAACGTAATGCCAATGTTGACAAGTATGCCTAAGCAGATTTGCAGACTTTTCCCTACCGTTTCGCTGAGCTTATGATACATATGCCACAAGACACCTGCAT
>CAVGRN010000006.1:0-66335 GCA_963631545.1 Paludibacteraceae bacterium
TGTCAGTGTTGTCACCGATGATCTTTACTGAGTTCTTGTTAGCACCTACAGTACCATCAGCACCCAAACCGTAGAATTTAGCCTCGAACATTCCAGTTCCACCAACTGCGATTTCCTCCTTCTTTGGAAGAGAGGTGAAGGTAACGTCGTCTACGATACCAACAGTGAAGTGGTTCTTTGGAGTTGGAAGAGACATGTTCTCGTATACAGAAAGGATCTGAGCAGGAGTAGTATCGTTTGAACCCAAACCATAACGACCACCTACGATAACTGGAGCGTTCTTCTCCTCGTAGAATGCCTCGCGAACATCCAAGTAGAGAGGCTCTCCGTTTGCACCTGGCTCCTTAGTTCTATCCAAAACAGTGATAACCTTAGCAGACTTAGGAACTGCAGCGAGCAAGTGTTTTGTAGAGAATGGACGGTACAAGTGAACGGCAACCAAACCAACTTTCTCACCCTTCTTAGCGAGGAAGTCGATAACCTCACGGATACACTCAGTAACAGAACCCATAGCGATGATAACGCGGTCTGCGTCTGCTGCTCCGTAGTAGTCGAACAAACCGTAGTTACGACCGGTGATCTTAGAGATCTCCTTCATGTAGTTCTCAACGATAGCTGGAACTGCGTCGTACATTGAGTTGCAAGACTCACGGTGAGTAAAGAATGTATCAGGGTTCTCAGCCATACCACGCATAACAGGTTTGTTAGGGTTGAGGGCGCGAGAACGGAACTCAGCGAGTTTCTCTTGGTCGATAAGGCCAGCGAGGTCTTCGTTGTCTAATTTCTCAATTTTCTGGATTTCGTGAGAAGTACGGAAACCATCGAAGAAGTTGAGGAAAGGAACCTGAGACTTGATAGTAGACAAGTGAGCTACACCAGCGAGGTCCATAACCTCTTGAACAGAACCTTCAGCGAGCATTGCGAAACCAGTCTGACGGCAAGCGTAAACATCCTGGTGGTCACCGAAGATACATAATGAGTGAGATGCGATGGTACGAGCAGAAACATGGAAAACAGCTGGCATTTTCTCAGCAGCGATTTTGTACATGTTCGGAATCATCAAAAGGAGTCCTTGAGATGCTGTGTAGGTGGAGGTCAACGCTCCTGCTTGGATTGAACCGTGAACTGCACCTGCTGCACCAGCCTCAGACTGCATTTCGGTAACAGACACTGTCTCACCGAAGATGTTCTTGCGACCTTGTGCAGCCCATTCGTCTACATGCTCAGCCATTGTTGAAGATGGCGTGATAGGGTAGATACAGGCACACTCGCTGAACATATATGAGATATGTGCAGCTGCTTCATTTCCATCACAAGTGATGAATTTCTTTTCTTTAGCCATAATTTATCTATATAATGAACAATATAATTTCTATTGTAGTCCATTTAGGCAGGGTATACTTACCCCACACGTTCTGCAAAAGTAGAAAAAAAGTTTTTACGACCCCCATTAACATTGAATTATGTTGATTGAGGAATGATTTTTTTTGTATTGGCACACAAAGCAAAATTCACGTTTTGTTCCTCATTTCGTTTCTTCATTGTATTTTTGCCGAAAAGGAAACCATTATTATTTCATTAAACACACTTTCTTATGAGCAAAAAATTCACCCATTTGCTTAAAGGCTTATCGGCCACCCTTTTACTTTCTGCTGGTGCCTCGGCTGCCGATGTTACCGTCTCAGTATCACCAACACAGACTTTCCAAACAGTGGAAGGCTTTGGCGGAGGTACAGTCTACTACCAAAGTTGGACCGTTGCCCACAAAAACAAGGCAGCCATCTACGACACAATCTTCACCGGACTCGGAATGTCGGGTCTGCGCCTTGGCAACTGGGCGCAAGAGGAGAATGCGAACCTTAGCAGCGACGCCGAAATCGTGAGCGAGGCGAAAAAGCGTTTGGGCGACGATTTCTTTATCATCATGTCATCGTGGGGCGCACCTGCCGAACTGAAAGCCAACAACTCCATCAAAGGCTCTAACGGCGGCATTAAAGCCTCGCTGAAGAAAGAAAACGGCGCGTTCGTATACGACAAATTCGGCGCTTGGTGGAAACGAGCGTTGGAACAGTACAAGGCCGTGGGCGTGGAGCCGGACTACATCAGCATCCAAAATGAGCCAGATATGGACGCCACCTACGAAGCGACCCTCTTCAACCCCGACGAGGGAGACAGCATCGCCTCATACGGAAAAGCCTTGAAAGCCGTCCACACCGCCATTCAAAGCATGGACAATCCTCCGAAAATCCTCGGTCCAGAACCCTTGGGAATCGGCTACAACAGAACTCAAAACTATGTTAGCAAACTTGACCAGAACCTACTCGACGGATTCTGCTACCACCTCTACCATAGTGGTGTAAACCGAGCCTCTAACGACAGATACAGTTATCCCGACGACTTTGAAGCGGCTCTGACAAAACTCTACAATGCCTACGGCAGCAAACCTCTCTTTATGACGGAAAACTGTTCTGGGCGGACTCGCCAACCTAACGATGCAATCTACATTGCCTGGTTCATCGCCAACTGTTTCAACTATGGGCATAGTTCGTCCTACCTACACTGGAATCTTCTGTGGGGCAATACCGGCGGTGGTTGCATCAACGTTGAGAACCCTTGGGACACAAGCACCTGGACCACCAAGGAAGGCTTCATCGTTCAATGTGAATACCACGGACTTCGGCACTTCTCCAAATTCGTGCCTCGTGGCTGGGTTTACATTGCCTCTTCCTCCTCGAACAGCGATGTCGTGTGCAGTTCTTTTAAAAGTCCGACCGACGATGCCTACACCGTCGTACTTATCAACAAAGGTTCTTCCGAACACGCTGCAAAACTCTCATTCCCCGTGTCTGCACCCGAAAGCGGCAAAATCATCCAAAGTGTTCCCAACAGCGGAATCTACAGCCAAGAGAAGGGGAAATACACAAGTGGAGAGAAAATTTCACTCCCCTCTTACAGTATCACAACCATCACGTTAAAAGCAAAAGAGCCTGCTCCTAACTTCTCCTGGTTGAACCCACAAAAAGACACTGCGTGGACGAACAACTCGTTGCAAAATATAATCTGTGAGGCAGACAAATCCTTAGACTACTCCGTTACCTTATGTTGGAATCCAATCTCGGAAGTTGACAGTGCCTCCGCATCATCCTGCTGGACAACCAGCGACGGAACATTCAGCTGGAAAGCGAGCTATGCGCTCATCAACTCCACAAACAACCGCTGGGCTGCGGCAAGCAACTCCAAAGAATGGCTTGAAGTGACACTCACATCTCCTTGCGAAATATCGCAAGCCACCATAGACGAGACCAGCACCATGGACTGCAATATCAAATCCTACCAATTGCAATACTTGAGTGGGGAAACTTGGAACACCATTGAAAAAGGAACAACCATCGGCAAAAACCACAAAACATCGTTCAGCCCGGTAACCGCACAAAAATTCAGACTTTATATTGACAGTGCCGGATGTATCAACATCAATTATTTCGGACTGGGACAGAACGAGACAGTAATCGGGACTTCTTCTAATGGTTCTATCAACCAAAAATGGGAGATTGCCGATGGGAAACTTGGAAAAGGATACTTCACTATTGAAAAGGACGGCGTTGTGTTGAGCAAGTCTGCCACGGTTACACTCACCTCCGCCACCCAAATATCAGACATACTCAACAACGCCGAGCCTATGGCTTTTTATGCTGACGGCAGAATCCAAGTATTCGCCAATTCAGACAAAACGGATTATAAAGTATGGAGCATCTCTGGCATGCCAATCGCACAAGGAATTTTGGAGGGGAAGGGATTGCATTCACTCCCACATAACGTCAGCAACGAAAGAGTAGTGTTACTTCAAATGAACGGAAAAACGATAAAGGTTGCGGTGAAATAATCCGTCTTATACCAAAAACAAGAAACAAGATGCTGGACTTCCAACATCTTGTTTCTTGTTAATCAGTGCGTCTACTCCACTTCCTTCTCTACATAAAAGACGAATTCCTCGCCCTTCTCCGAAGAGGCATCTACCACAGCGTGCGTTTTCTCGTCGCGCACCACCATCAAGCGGACAGGCTTTCCGCCTATCACAGACACCCCGACAAGAGAGGCTGCCACACCCTCGTTATCGGCAACAGACAAGGCATCTGCCACACGAGAGCCATTTAAATATGCGCAATCATTGGAAAAAGATAGTGTAAGTGAGTCGGCTGCGATAAACTCGTGGGAGTAGAGATACGCCCAAAGGTCGGCATTTGCCGTATCGTCCACAGACACTGCCAACGTGTCGTTACCCGTCGCTCTATTTGTCTCCGTATTTGAATTACAGGACACCATCAGGAACAACGCCGATAAATAAAGAACTATGCGTTTCATTTCTGTAGAATTTTATCAATTAAATTTTTGCGAATTTACAAGATTTTGAGAAGACACAAACTTTTCTATTCAAAAAGAAGATAGGCCAATGTTTGCGTTTCACAGCCAATATATGTGAGGACAAGATAGCCCTGTTTGATTCTTCCGTTTTTTATATGCAAAGGATGCGCCGCAGTCATTTCCTCATTGAAATCTGCGAGCGTTTTGGCTGTCGGGAAGCTCTTCACGACAAACCGTCCCCTACTCTCTTTCTCCGCATAGCGCACTTGCAGCAGGTGCGACACGACACCCATATTCATACGCAAATTCACCTCCACACAGGGATGCAGAGAGAATCGTTTTTCATCCTCATCAGACAAAATCATCATATCCACTCCGAAATATCCTTGATAAAAAGGTGCTACCGTTTGCACGAAAAATTTTTCCAAGCAACGTGCCACGCGCATCAAATCATGTTTCGGAACAAAGTGAGACAAGTCGCTCAGAATGGCTTCGTCACTCATCATCCGATTGCCCTTATATCGCCCGTCCTCCGTTTCAAAAATGGAGAAACCAACGAATGAAACGTCATTTCCGCCACTGCGGAACTCCATAGCAAAGTCAAGTTTCTTCCCCTCATACCAACGCTCGCCCATAAGGAAACCCTGTCGTTTCAACGCATTGGCGCACCACTGCTCGCCCCGCCCATCTATTTTGCCATCCGCAATTCGTAAAAGTCCCTTTCCACTACTCGACCACGGCATTTTCAACACCGACTGTGGATTCATTTTCAGCCATTCCGACACTTCTCCAACAGAATGCAGAACGCTCGGCATCACAAAATTCTCTGGCAAAGCGCAATCGTTTTCCTCCAAAAACGTTAGCACATCCACCACAAAATCTCTGCCCGAAAGTTTTCTGATCGAATCACAATCCACTTGCTGTCGAGAGGCACTCTTCGACAGCCACACTCGCTCCAACTGGTGGTTCCAACCCCAAGGGACGAGTTGATCGGCCTCGGCAGACTGCCGCCAATACTCGTCCAGGCTCATCCACGATGCACGCACTGAGAGTGCCTGCCGAATGTCCTCCTGCCAATCTTGCGGCACACCCACCGGCAACAACACGCAATCATCCTCATCTGCAAACCAAAGCGGGAGGAGCGATAAATCATCTCGGAAACGAATGATATTTTTCGGCGGAGAATATGAACTCTTACCGAATGCGAGGCAAAAATCAGTTTCTGGATTGAAGTAGTGATAAATCATCGAGGGGAAAGTTATTCCGTGCCATCTTTTTCTTCCGCCAAGCGGAATCCAATGATGCTTGAAGAATAGTCCGGTTTGGCTTTACTTCGGCAGGAAACCCTGCAGAAAGAGGCAGGCCCCTCAAAGTAACCTCCCCGGCAAACCTTTTCTGTGCCTGTTGCAGCCCCCTCAGGGTTAATTTGCTCCACTTCGGTATCTGTTGGGTATGAGCCGTACCAGTCTGAACACCACTCCCACACATTTCCGCTCATATCATAGAGCCCCAACTCATTCGCTTTACGGGTTCCACAAGGGTGGGCTTCTCCTTCGGCGTTGTCTTTATACCAACCCAACGTGTAAAGGTCGTTTCCACCGCTGTATTTCATACTTTCGGTCATCACGCCACCCCGTGCGGCATACTCCCACTCCGCTTCCGTAGGCAAACGGTAGGAAGTGCCGAGAAAATTGTTAAGTTTGGCGATGAATTTTTGCACATCCTTCCAAGAAACATCCGTTACGGGCGCATCATCGTTAGGGATGAGGCACGGATTTTTGCCCATAACCTCGCGCCACTGCCTCTGAGTAACTGGATATTTGCATATCGCATAACTACGCACAAAAACGGGGTGCGCAGGTTTTTCGGGAGCGACGCACTCCTCCGTCTGCTCCTCGGTGCATCCCATCGTGAACGAGCCACCCTCTACAAAAACCATTTTAAAAGTGAGAATCGCCTTTTTCCGCGCTATCTGATCTGCGCGGTAGGCAGAAGTCTGCTGCGACGGCTGCGCCTTGTCCGCACTCTTCTTCTCTTTTTTACCTGCTCCACAAACGGCAAGACAGGAGAGCATCAGCACCCCTGCCAAACCTATCAATCTACTCAATGTCATACGTTATTCTTCTATTGAATCCGCACCTTTCTTCTCCTGACTCAGAAATTCTCCCGATTTGGAGAATGTCAACTCAACATTATTCGGCTTGTTCAACTTCACCCGGTAGCCATAGCTCTTCCGCTCTATGCGTCGGATAAACTGGTCTGGATAATTCTTCTCCATATACTTGCTGACGTTGCGTGGCAATAATGCCAGCACACTCTCAGGGAAACGGCTCTTCTTATAATTACGCATTTCGAACCAGTTGCCCTTACGGTTGAAATTGATTTCCGTATTATCGTCCAATGTCACGTTATAATCGCCGTCGGTATCCTCTACAATAGAGATGACAACATTCGAAGGATAGTTTTTCGCCAAGAAAGCATCGGCCTCCGATGGGAGGTTCTTCCCTTCTGGTGCGTCGCTGATGAGCGAGCCATCCATTGCGAAGTTCAGCTCCATATTCTTCGGTTTGTAGAACGACAGGCGATAAATGAAATTATTACGGCCGTATGAGCGGCGTTCTATCTTGCGGACTTCGCCCAGCACCTCGCGTTCTTTAAGGCATTCCAACAAAGGTTGCGGCAATATACCGAGGAGCGATGACGGTGCGCTATCGCCGTGAAGATTGATGTTCTCCCACTCTCCCGAATGTAAGAACGACACCTCCACGCCATTCTCTAACAACACCTCATAGTCCATAAAATTCTTGGTTTCGCGAACAGACTCCACACCTTGCTCGGGGAAATGGGTGGTGAGAAAGGAACGTACATCCGCTGGAAGCGACCTATCAACCGAATTGGAATTACAAGCCGCAAGCAATACCCCCAGAAGCAAAACCCAAACGGACTTTGCCGAAAAAACATATTTTTTTAAATAAGACGTGTGCATAGAATCCTATATTAGTTACAAACCCAAATTTAGTTATTTTTCCGATACCACAACGGAAAGGTCATAAAATTTCAAGCAAAGAGCGTTATTTGTGTGCGAAGAGGCATCAAATAAAAAGGAGGAGTAGACAAGTCTACCCCTCCCCGACAAAGTGCTTTGAATTTATCCCCCGAAGTTGTCGAAACGAATCATATCGTCCTCGACTCCTAAGCTATGGAGCAAATCTAACACGGTCTTAGCCATCATCGGAGGTCCGCAGAGGTAGTACTCCACATCCTCTGGAGCCTCGTGTTTGTTGAGGTAGGTGTTACCCATCACCGGTGCGACGAATCCAGGAGTATACTTAACTCCTTGTGCATCTGCCTTAGGATCTGGACGGTCCAAAGCCAAATGGAAGTGGAAGTTAGGGAATTCCTTCTCCAACTCCAAGAAATCTTCCAAGAAGAATACCTCGTCGATACCTCTTGCACCGTAGAAATAGTGCATTTCACGATCACGAGTGTTCAAAGTCTTCAACATGTGCATAATCTGCGCACGAAGTGGTGCCATTCCGGCTCCTCCTCCTACCCAAATCATCTCTCGCTTAGAGTCGAACACAGGGTGGAAATCACCGTAAGGTCCTGACATGATAACCTTATCTCCTGGCTTCAAACTGAAGATGTAAGTAGAAGCGATTCCACATGGCACATCTTGGAAACCAACTTGTGGTTTTGGTTTGAATGGAGGTGTTGCGATACGAACAGTCAACGTGATGATATCACCCTCATCTGGGTAGTTGGCCATTGAGTAGGCACGGATAGTTGGCTCAGTGTTCTTTTGGTGCAATCCGAAAATTCCGAATTTTTCCCAAGATGGAACATACAAATCGCCAATCAATGAACGATCGAAATCGTTGTAGTTGATATCATACTCAGGAATCTTAATCTGAGCGTAGGAACCTGGCAAGAAGTCCATGTGTTCTCCCTTAGGAAGGGCAACCTTGAACTCTTTGATGAAGCTGGCAACGTTCTTGTTCCCAATAACGGTGCACTCCCATTCCTTAACACCCATAACAGACTCAGGCACTTTAATCTTCATATCGCCTTTCACCTTTGTTTGGCAACCCAAACGCCAGTGGTTCTGCTGCTCTTTTCTTGAGAAATGACCTTTCTCAGAATCAAGGATCTCTCCTCCACCTTCCAATACTTGGCATTTGCATTGTCCACAAGAACCCTTTCCACCACAGGCAGAAGGCAAGTGGACGCCATTGACAGCCAATGTACTAAGCAAAGACGAACCAGACTCAACCTCTACTACATTGTCGCCATTAATGGTAATCTTCGCTGCACCAGAGGTTACCAAATACTTCTTGGCAACGAGAAGGAGTATTACAAGCGCCAAAATGATGACGAGGAATACTACAATACTTGTTAAAATCAACGTTATATCCATTGTTTATACTCCTATTAAATTGTTAAACCAGAGAAGCACATAAACGCCATTGCCATCAAACCAACCGTGATGAAGGTGATTCCCAAACCACGAAGTGGTGCTGGCACGTTTGAATACTGGAGACGCTCTCTAATCGCTGCCAACGCAACGATAGCCAAAGCCCATCCAATACCAGAACCCAAAGCGTATGTCGCCGCCGTCCCGACATTTGCGAAATGACGCTGCTGCATAAACAAGCAAGCACCCATAATGGCACAGTTCACTGCAATCAACGGCAAGAATATACCGAGCGACGCGTATAGCGACGGACTGAACTTCTCAACCGCCATCTCAAGTATTTGAACCACACCCGCAATCACCGCAATGAAAAGTATGAAACTCAAGAAACTGAGGTCAACACCCTCAACGATAGCGTTCGGAGCAAGCACATAATTCTCTAACAGATAATTCAGTGGGACGGTTACGAGCAACACAAATGTTACGGAAGCACCCAATCCCAAGGCTGTCTTAACGTTCTTTGATACTGCTAAGTAGGAACACATTCCCAAGAAGTAGCAGAAAATCATATTGTCCACAAAAATGGACTTTACAAATAAACTTAAATATTCCATGTTCTAAATCTCTATTAGGAATTTTAATTGCTCTTCTCTTGAAGGTCTGGATTCTTAGCACGCTGGAACCAGATGATGCAAGCCAAAATGATCAACGCCATTGGTGGCAACACCATCAAACCATTGTTCATATAACCAAAGTCATACACACACTGCGGAATTATGGTGAAGCCCAAAAGTGTGCCTGAACCCAAAATCTCGCGGACGAATCCTACGATTACAAGAATCAAGGCATAGCCCAAACCATTACCGATACCATCCAAGAACGACTCCCACGGCCCGTTTGACATGGCAAATGCCTCCAACCGACCCATCAAGATACAGTTCGTGATGATCAATCCAACGTAGACAGACAACTGCACGCTCACATCGTAGGCAAACGCCTTCAGAACCTGGCTCACAATTGTTACCAATGCCGCACAGACAACCAACTGAACGATGATACGAATGCGGTTAGGAATCGTGTTTCGCAACAAGGAGATGACCAAGTTCGAAAAAGCCACAATCACCGTAACGGACAAGCCCATCACCAACGCCGGCTCCAATTTAGAGGTAACCGCCAAAGCAGAACAGATACCCAAAACTTGAACCGCAACAGGATTATTCAATCCCAACGGACTCAAAAAAACTTCTTTGTTTTTCTTTGAAAATAATTCCATATCTGTTTCCTCCTTATTTTACTTCAACTGCTTGCGCCTGCAAGGAATCTTTCACCTCAGCCACCAAAGCCTCGATTGAATCTACTACCGACGCAACACTTGCAGAATCCACAACCACCTGGACACTCTCAACCGAAACCTCTGATGCTCCTGTTTGCTGAAAGAAAGCCGCATACTTGCCCAAGCAGTCGTGCAACATCTTATCCACACCTTTGGAGGTGATTGTTCCGCCAGAGATTCCATCCACCTGCGTATTTGCATCAGTTACCTTACCATGCTTCGCCACGGAAATCTTAACCTCGCCATTCTCCTGCATCGTCTTGCCCTTAAACTGGGATTGGAAAGCCGGAGTTGCAATCTCTGCACCCAAACCTGGGGTTTCCCCCTCGTGCGAGAAGTAAGTTCCATAAATGGTTTGCTTGTCTGCGTTGAATGACACATAACCCCAAACCGGACCCCAAAGACCTGCGCCGTAAAGCGGTGCAACGTATTTGGTTTCTCCATTCACCTCACAAACATAGAGAGGAAGTTGGTCTGCAATGCACTTAGATTCGATCTTGAATCCGCCATTCTCTGCGACCACATTTCCGTTTTTGTCCAAAATCTGGTCTGCCTTGACATATTTGTTGTATACAGCCTCAGCATCATCAGCCATTTCCTCCGCCGATATGTTCAGGGAAGAAAGTATCTGCTTCATCTTATCCAACTCCACGTTCTTGTTTTGTCTATCTTTCAAAGATGAAGATACGAACGCCAAGAGGAACGCAACGATAACAACCATTATCGAAGCGTATATGATAGTATAAATGTTACTATTCGTATTCATAACTCTCTATTATTTAGCAACTCTACTCAATCTTCTCTTGATGTTTCTCTGTACGAAGCAATAATCAATCAACGCTGCAAAGACGTTCATCAACAAGATTGCCAACATCATACCTTCTGGATATCCTGGATTCAAGCAACGAACCACGATAGCGATGAAACCGATGAGGAATCCGAAAATGTACTTTCCGCACTCTGTCCTTGGAGAGGTTACAGGGTCTGTTGCCATAAAGACAGCACCGAAGCAGAAACCTCCTAAGAAGATATGCTCGTACCAAGGCAACTGCATTACTGAGTTTGCACCGATTGCATTGAACATCAACGCAGTTACAATACCACCGACGAAAACTGACAACATCGTCTTCCAGCTTGCAATGCCCGTCCACAAAAGGATGAACGCACCGATGGCAATGGCAATCACACTTGTCTCGCCGATTGAACCTGGGTACAAACCTATCAGCATATCGGCAACAGACATATTGCTGCTAACCGCATTGACAATACTGTCTGCCGAGCCCGAGGTTGCAATCTGACCGAGCGGAGTCGCACCGGTAAATCCGTCCACCAAGGCCTTGTCGCTTCCCAGTCCGAAGAAATTGTTCAACGAGATCCAAACGGAATCACCGGACATCTTCGTAGGATAAGCAAAGAACAAAAACGCACGAGTTACCAAAGCAACGTTGAAGATGTTATAGCCTGTTCCACCGAACACCTCCTTCGCAAAGATAACCGCAAAGGCTGTCGCAATGGCCAGAATCCACAACGGACACTCAACCGGCACAATCATCGGTATCAGCATACCAGAAACAAGGAATCCCTCCTGAATCTCCTCATGCTTCCACTGAGCCACAACAAATTCAATGCCAAGTCCCACAACGTATGACACGACAATCTTCGGCAACACAGCCAAGAAACCGTAGATGAACGTTGCAAAGAACGATGCCTCTTCACCATGCACAAGAAAATGTTGATAACCAACATTGTACATACCGAAAAGCAACGCAGGCAACAAAGCAATCACGACGATAGACATCGCACGCTTGGAGTCGATGCAGTCGTGAATGTGGCTTCCTCTCTTCGCTGTCGTGTTCGGAACGAACAGGAACGACTCAAACCCGTCGAACACAGAGCGAAAGGCGTGAAATTTCCCGTCCCCTTCAAAAGACGGCTTCACTTTGTCGAGAAATTTTCTTAACGCTTTCAATGTTATATGTTTTTAGTTATTACACAATTTTTAGACCTTAAGCCAGCTCCTTCCGTAGGAAGTCCAACCCCTCGCGGACAATTCTCTGCGTCTCAATCTTTGAGGTGCAGACAAACTCACAAAGTGCGAAGTCCTCTGGTGCCACCTCATAGATGCCCAACTGCTCCATCTTATCAATGTCTCTCGCCATGATGGCTTTCACAAGAAACTCCGGATAAATATCCATTGGGAACACCTTATCATACTCGCCCGACATAATGAACGCACGCTCACCACCGTTGATGTTGGTATCAAACTCATACTCCTTGCTCTTGCCCAACAACCACGAGAAGTAGGAACGACTCACGCTGAACTTGTTCAAACGTGGTGCGATCCAACCCAAGAACTCATCATTGTGGTCGCCCTCTGGAATGACGGTGATCTGAGAATCGAATGCGCCGAGGTAACCATCTGCCGAGATTTGAGTTCCCGTCAAAGGATTTCCGCTGATGTAGCGCACATCGTCTCCCTCAACATTATTAGCGATAACATTGGCGATAGACTCACCCACTTTCATATCATAATACTGAGGATTCTTCACACAAGAACCCGTCAGAGCCACTTTCTTAGAGAAACCGATCTGGCCGTTTTTGAATGCGGCACCAATCATTGCCACATCCTGCGCATTGATAGTCCAAACAATATCACCTTTGTTAATAGGGTCGATGTGGTGGATCTGAACACCGACATTCCCAGTTGGGTGCGCACCGATAAACTCGTGCAACTCAACGCCCTTTGTTTTCTTGTAAATGCTTGAAGCACTCTCTGCATTGATACCAATGTGTATTTTTCCACTGGTCAACTTCGCCAATGCGTCGATACCATACTGGAAATCCTCTTGGCGACCCACCAAAAGGTACTCGTAATTGGGCGCCATCGGAGCAGTGTCGAAACCAGAGATGAAAATCGCTTTCGGATTATCGTTAGGATCAGCCACCACATCGAACGGGCGCTGCTTGATGAAAGGGAAGAATCCTGCGTTAAGCAAAGCCTCTTTCACCTTCTCCGCCGATAATTCAGATGGGCGAGCCTTCGGAAACTCCTCAGAAACGAATTGACCATCCGACTTCAGGCGAATGTCCAACACTTTCCGCTTATCACCACGGTTGACAGCGACAACCTCGCCACTCACTGGGGAAACGAATTTCAAATCCTCGTTGGTCTTGCTTTGAAACAAAACCGTCCCGACTTTCACCTTATCCCCCTCCCGGACAAGCACTTTGGGTTTGATGCCGTGAAAATCATCAGGTCTGACAGAAAACGACTCAGAAGCACCGACTTTCGCCAGCACTTCCTTTGCCTTTCCTTTCATGTTAATGTCAAGACCTTTTTTAATTCTTATCACCTCAGACATATAACGTATAATGATTAATAATTATTCCGACAAGATACTGCGAATGATGCCCCGCTGCGACGCCTTCACAAAGTTGACGACGATCTGCTTTTCTTCAGAGTCTGCCACCTCGTTCATAAGTTTCTCCAACGCCTGCGTGGTGTTCAATCCCGACTGATAGATGCATCTGTAAATCTCTTGTATTCTTCCGATTTGCTCCTTGGTGAAACCGCGGCGAGTGAGCCCAACGAGGTTCAAACCCACGTATGCCAAAGGGTCGCGCCCCGCCGTAATGTACGGAGGCACATCCTTGCCGATTCGCGATCCGCCTTGCACAATCACATGGCTTCCGACGCGGCTGAACTGGTGTACTAAGACGTTGCCCGACAGGATAGCCCAGTCGTCGATCTCCACCTCGCCCGCAATCTGAGATGCGTTACCGATGATGATGTGGTTACCCAACTTGCAATCGTGTGCAATGTGCGTATACGCCATAATCAAGCAATCTGAGCCAACAATCGTCGTACCCTTGGAAGCGGTTCCCCTGTTGACAGTGGCACACTCCCTGATAGTGGTATTGTCTCCGACGACAGCCGTTGTTTCCTCTCCGCGAAATTTCAAATCCTGTGGAATGGCAGAGATGACTGCGTTAGGGAACACTTTCACGTTCTTTCCAATTCTCGCACCACTCAAAACCGTGGCATGCGGCATAAGCACCGTACCATCGCCAATCTCCACGTTCTTATCAACGTAGACAAATGGACCGATCTCCACGTTCTTCCCAATTTTCGCCTCGGGATGAATAAAAGACATTTCCTGCATCTTCAATTAATTATTTATTTTTCGAAATCTGCGCAAGGAACTCCGCCTCGGCGCAAATTTTTTCTCCTACAATCGCATATCCTTTCATATATGCGCACCCTCTGCGGATGTCCGTCATCAAGTCTAACTTGAAAATGACCGTGTCGCCTGGCACCACCTTGTGCCTGAACTTCACATTGTCAATCTTCAAGAAATAGGTGGAATATTTCTCTGGGTCGTCCACCTTGCTAAGCACCAAGATACCGCCCGTCTGCGCCATAGCCTCCACCAAAAGCACGCCCGGCATCACCGGCTCGTCTGGGAAGTGTCCGCAGAAGAACTGCTCGTTGCCCGACACACTCTTCACACCTACAACTCCTCTCTCCTTCAGCTCTATAATCTTATCAATCAAAAGCATAGGCCAACGGTGAGGCAGTAGTTGCTTGATGCGTTTGATGTCCATCAACGGTTCCTGCGAAGGGTCATATTTCGGGAAGAGGATTTCCTGCTTCTTCAAAACCTTGAACACCTTCTTGGCGAACTCCGTGTTCACCGTGTGCCCAGGGCAAGTGGCAATGACATGCCCCTTGATAGGCTTGCCGATCAACGCCAAATCACCAATTATATCCAACAATTTGTGGCGCGCCGGCTCGTTGTCAAACGCAAGCGGACGGCGCTGCAAATAGCCCAAATCAGAAACCTCAATGTGCGGCATTCCCAAAATGTCTGTCAGATTGTCAATCTCCGAATGTTCCATCTGCTTGTCATAGATGACAATGGCATTATCCAAATCGCCGCCCTTGATTAGGTTGTGCTTCAGCAGCACCTCGATCTCGCGTACGAAGACAAATGTACGGCAGGCTGCGATTTCCGCCTTGTAATCTGCCAAAGAATTTAACTGCGCATACTGGTTAGACAATATCGGCGATGGGTACGATACGAGGACGCTCACCTCGAAATCATCACTTGGCAGCACCTGTATGGTTGAAATGCCGTTGGCATCCTTATATTCCAATTTTCTTGGCACATAGAAGAACTCACGGTCTGCCGCCTGCTCCTCCAGTCCCACCCTCTCAATCTCCTCAACATAGCGGATGGCACTTCCATCCAAGATCGGCACTTCTGGCTGGTCTACCTGAATCAAACAGTTGTCCACCTCCATAGCAAAGAGTGCAGACATAACGTGTTCGATTGTGCTGACCTTGGCGTCGCCGTTGGCAATCACCGTTCCGCGGGAAGTCTCCACAACATTCTCCGCCAGCGCATCAATGATAGGTTGCCCCTCCAGGTCAACCCTCTGGAACTTCCGTCCGTGACCTGCCGGAGCTGGGCAGAAAGTAACTGTTACGTTCAGTCCCGTATGCAGTCCCTTACCCGATAAGGTAAACGATTCTTTTAACGTTTTCTGTTTAGGCATATCTTTTCTATATAAATTTAGGTATCATTCTTTTTGCGCGAGTTTCTCCTGCAACTCTTTCACCTGTTTCTGCAATTCTGTCAGTTCCTTGCGCATTTCTGGGAAATTGCGGAACAAGACAAACGAACGTTGGAATTTATGCGCCTCCATGTGCGGATAACCGTGGTACATACCATTCGGATTCTTCACACTGTTCGACAATCCGCAACGCGCGGCAAGTATTGAACCATCGGCAACCGAAATGTGTCCCACCACACCCGACTGACCGCCAAACATACAATGCTTTCCAACCTTCGTAGAGCCAGCGATACCGGTCAACGCCGCCATCACGGTGTTCTCTCCAATCTCCACATTGTGGGCAATTTGGATCAGATTGTCCAATTTCACGCCATCCTCAATGACGGTGGCACCCATCGTTGAACGGTCTATCGTCGTGTTTGCGCCAATCTCGACATTGTTTCTTATCTCGACTATTCCAATTTGTGGAATCTTATCATATTTGCCATCGGCTGTCGGAGCAAAGCCGAATCCGTCCGACCCGACTACGCAACCTGCGTGCAAAATACAATTCTCACCCACCTTGCAACCTTTATAAATGCGGACGCCAGGATAAAGAATCGTATTGCACCCCACCGTAACATTATCACCCACATAAACCTGCGGATAAATCATCGCATTATCGCCTACCTTAGCACCATCCTCAATCACGGCATACGGACCGATGTAGACATTACTGCCCACCTCTGCCTTGTCCGAAATATACGCCAAAGGTGAGATGCCACTTTTGCGCGGCGCAAAACTCTCCACCAGCGTGAGCAGCGATGCCAAAGCGTCATACGAATTTTTCACCTTAATTAAAGTGGGTTCCAACTCGCGTTCTGGCGTGAAATCCTCATTCACCAAAACGGCGCTTGCCTTTGTGGTATAAATATACTCCGTGTATTTCGGATTAGACAAGAAAGTCAATGTTCCAGGTCTTCCAGCCTCGATTTTCGAGAAATCAGAGACCTTGACATCTGGATTCCCGACCACAGTTCCTTTCAAGTAGTCGGCTATCTGTTGCGCAGAAAACTCCATAACATTTTTTCTGCAAATATAGGGAAATTCAATTAGTTTGAAAATCCGATTTGAAAAAAAGCGACACAAGGGATATGCAGAACGCGACATTGCGACATCTGACATTTTGTCAGTCGCACACTTGTGGCACATTCTTTGCAATTATTGATGTGAGTTATGACTATTAAAAATTCCATAATATGCAAAAAGGAAACATTGGGGTAACGACCGATAACATCTTCCCCGTCATCAAAAAATTTCTTTATAGCGACCACGATATTTTCCTTCGTGAAGTTGTTTCAAACGCCGTTGACGCCACTCAGAAATTGAAGACACTCTCTTCTGTTGGCGATTTCAAAGGCGAAGTTGGCGACGCCACTGTCCGTGTGAAAATAGACAAAGAGGCTGGCACTCTCACCATCTCCGACCACGGTATCGGAATGACTGAAGAGGAAATCGACAAGTACATCAACCAGATTGCATTCTCAGGCGCAGAAGAGTTTTTGGAGAAATACAAGAACGACGCCAACGCCATCATCGGACACTTCGGGTTGGGCTTCTATTCTTCTTTCATGGTTTCAAAGAAAGTTGAAATCGTAACGAAGTCATACAAAGAGGGCGCACAAGCCGTTAAATGGAGTTGCGACGGTAGTCCAGAATACACTATCGAGAACATCGACAAGGCTGAAAGAGGTACAGACATCGTCCTCTACATTGACGACGAAAACAAGGAGTTCTTGGAAGAAAACAAGATTTCTGAGTTGCTCAACAAATACTGCAAATTCCTCGCCGTGCCTATCGCTTTCGGCAAAAAGAAAGAGTGGAAAGACGGCAAACAGGTTGAGACTGAAGAGGATAACATCGTCAACAATACAACGCCTGCATGGACAAAGAAACCTGCCGACTTGAAAGACGAAGACTACAAAAACTTCTACCACGAGTTGTACCCATACGCAGAGGATCCTTTGTTCAACATTCATTTGAACGTAGACTACCCATTCAACCTGACGGGTATCCTCTACTTCCCTCGTATCAAAAACAATATCGAGATTCAAAAGAACAAGATTCAACTATACTGCAACCAAGTGTTCGTAACCGACTCTGTTGAGGGTATCGTTCCTGAGTTTCTTACCCTGTTGCACGGTGTGATCGACTCGCCAGATATTCCGTTGAACGTTTCTCGTAGTTACCTCCAGAGCGATAGCAACGTGAAGAAAATCTCTAACCACATCACAAAGAAGGTGGCAGACCGTCTGCAAGAGATTTTCAACCAACAACGTGCCGATTTCGAAAGCAAGTGGGATAATTTGAAAATCTTCATCGAATACGGAATCTTGACAGACGAGAAATTCTCCGAGAAGGCTGAGAAATTCGTTCTTTTGAAAAATGTCGAAGGAAAATACTTCACCCTTGAAGAGTACAAGAAACTCATCGAGGCCAACCAAACAGATAAGGACAAAAACCTCATCTACCTCTACGCTACCAATGAGGAGGCTCAACATCTCTACATCAACGCAGCCAAAGAGAAGGGTTACGATGTGTTGTTGATGGACGGTCAGTTGGACGTTCATTTCATCAGCAAGTTGGAGCAGCAGTCTGAAGGCAAGAGCCGTTTCGTACGTGTCGACTCAGATGTTGTTGAAAGATTGATTCAGAAAGAGGACACCAAGAAAGTTGAACTTTCAGCCAGCGAGCGCAATGCGTTGACCACCATCTTCAGCACACAGTTGCCAACTTCCGAGAAGGCTTCGTTCATCGTATCCTTCGAGAGTTTGGACGAGAAAGGACAACCAGCCTACATCACGCAAAACGAGTTTATGCGTAGAATGAAGGAGATGGCTGCAACCCAAGGAGGTATGAGTTTCTACGGCGACATGCCAGACTCATTCAACATGGTTGTCAACACTGCCCACCCTTTGGTTCAGAGAATCTTGAACGAAGAGAAGGCTGCCACACAAGACAAAGTTGCCCCTATTGAGGCTCAGATCAGCGAGTTGGAGAAGAAACGTAACGACCTCAAAGGCGACAAGAAAGAGGCAGACTTGGCAGAGGCTATCAAAGACGAGTTGAAGCAAATCGACGCAGATTTGGATGCTAAGAAGAAAGAGCAGACTGCCATCTACGAAGATTTCTCGAAAGAGCAAAAGTCTGTTAAACAGATTGTTGACCTTACATTGTTGTCCAACAACTTGTTGAAGGGCGAGGCTTTCAGCCAGTTCATCAAGAGAAGTTTCGACTTGATTTAACACGAAATACAAGCAAGTTCACAACTTGCGATTCTTCCAATCCTATGAGCAAAGAGGGTGCATCAAAAAAATGCATCCTCTTTGATTTTTTAACTAAAATCAACCGAAAATTTTTGTATCTTCGCACACATCAAAACCATACTCCATAACATAACTTTATAACATTATGCAGACAGAAACCATCCTCTTGGGATTTTCCATCCTTTTTCTCGTAAGCATAGCAGCGGGAAAAATCAGTTCCAGATTAGGCACGCCTGCCTTGCTCCTTTTCCTACTCATCGGTATGCTATGCGGAAGCGATGGTTTAGGCATCCACTTCGACGATATACAAACAGCACAAACCATCGGAACGGTATCTCTTTGTATCATCCTGTTCTCGGGCGGACTGTCGACACGCATAAACGAGATCAAACCCGTTATGGCACAGGGAGTTATCCTTGCCACTGTTGGCGTTCTGCTAACATCTGCCACCACGGGTCTGATTGTCTACTATTTGTTCGGTTCGCTTTTTAAAAGCACAGCAATGGGATTGGTTACCGCTCTGCTGCTCTCCTCCACAATGTCATCCACTGATTCGGCTTCGGTATTCTCCATTCTGAGATCCAAAGGGTTACATTTGAAAAACAATCTCCGCCCAATGTTGGAGTTGGAGAGCGGAAGCAACGACCCAATGGCGTATGTGTTGGTCATCACCTTCATCGAAATCATCAAGATGGATGCCGCACCCAACTACGGAAGTGCGATACTTATGCTCGTCATCCAGCTCATCGTCGGGGCGGCGGCTGGTTTCCTGTTGGGCAAGTTGGCACTCATTGTCATCAACAAAATCGACATCGACAACACGTCGCTCTACCCCATCCTCGTGTTCACATTCTCAACGCTAATTTTCTCAATCACCTACTTCATCCAAGGCAACGGTTACCTTGCCGTCTACATCGGCGGATTGGTAATTGGCAACTCGTCATTCGCACACAAACGCTCGTCGCTCAACTTTATGGAAGGCCTTACCTGGCTGTGCCAGTTGCTGATGTTCCTCACCCTGGGTTTGCTGGTCAACCCACACGAGTTGCTGCCGATCATCGTGCCAGGACTCGTCATCAGTGCGGTGATGATATTCATAACACGCCCCATCAGCGTCTTCATCAGTCTGCTGCCATTCGCCAAAAAGATGAGCGTGAGGGAGAACATTTTCATATCGTGGTGCGGACTACGCGGCGCTGTGCCTATCATCTTCGCCATCCTCCCGTTGGCGGAAGATGTACCAGAGGCACGCACCATCTTCAATATCGTATTCTTCTGCACTCTTGTCTCGCTGCTGCTGCAAGGGACAACCCTTCCCATTATGGCAAAATGGCTGCACTTAGACGATAGGAAAAAGACAGACGCCAAAGCCTTGGAAGATTTTGACGTGGATTTCTCGGACGACATCAAGTCGGTAACCTCCGAAATCACCCTCACCGAAGAATCTCTGCAAAAAGGGAATCTGCTGATGAACCTTTCCATGCCAGAAAAAACACTTGTCGTAATGGTGAAACGCGACAATAAATACTTCGTTCCTACCGGCAAAACAGTACTCAAACCAGGAGACAAACTCTTGATTATCACCGATAACCAAGAGGCTTTGATGCAAACTTACCAAACCCTCGGCCTGACAAACAACAAGTCGAAAAAGAAACAACGTTCTTCACAAAACGGGTGGCTAACAAACATTCTTTCTAAAAAAGAAGAAGAAAAATAAAACATCTTCCCACACAAAAAAACCACCCACACAACGGAGGGAGGCGTATGCAATGAGCAAAATGTTAGAACTTTCGTTGGAATAAAGGTGTGAATTTAAATCAGTATTCGGAACAAGAAAATCGCAATACTATTGCGTTTCATTTGAATCGTCGATTCGTTTTAATTGAGTCGTCGATTCGTTTCATTTGAATCGCCGATTCGTTTTGATTGAGTCGGCGATTCGTTTCGTTTTGAATCTATTACTGTCCGCTAAAACAATATAATCCATCACCCAACTTGTTGAATTAGAGGAGTTGGGTGGTTGGCAAGTTAACAATGTCGCCAATCCGGAGAGACTCCACGAGAGACTCCACGAATGCGAGAGACATCTTTGCAGGAGCGTCAGAAGATTCTCTTTGGGGGTGACGCATTGATGAAGTCAGGAAATAAGACACCTTCCCCCACAAAAAAAAGAGTCCGACTCAATGTCGGACCCTATATTAACTAAAGGCCATTCTAAACGACTAACGGAAGTTAAATGTAACACCAACCGATGCCGGCGAAAGATTTCCGTAACCAGGAGAGCCCCAATCAAACTGGAATTCGGCTTTAACACCAAACACGTCTGTGAAGTACCATTTACAACCCGTGAACATACCACCAGCGTATTTTACATGGTCCCAATTATCTTTATCCTCGTCAGACCAGTATTTTCCAGTTGGGTTGAAGATGTTCAAACCACTTGTCAGACCTGCATAAACATCCAAATGTTTTACAAACTCAAAATGAAAAGCGGCGCGGAAAAGACAAGTCGCCTGCATATACCCAAAATGCTTCTGATCCCACTTACGGTAGTGGCAGAATCCGGTAAGGAAACCTAAATCTACACCACCATTTTTTCCAAACGCAGGGCCACCATTGATAAAACCATGAGCCACACCCCAATTGAAATCGGCCATCACCGACGGCATGTTAGCTCTGTCATCATGTGTAACACGCACGCCTGGCGCACCCAACTGAATGCCCAAAGCGAACTTTCCTTTGTTTGCGAACTCAATTTCATCAACCCTCTCGGCAAACGCATTGTTACAAAGTGCTACAAACGTTGCCAACATTAATACAATTTTCTTCATCACACTATTTAGTTAGAATCTACTAAATCTAATACAAAAATCGTGCCAAAATACTTGTATCGCCCGATCTAAAAAAAAGAAAACTTGCGACATAAATGCCGCAAGTTTCTTATATCTTACAAGTTTCTATTAGAAATTGAAAGAAACACCAACTGCAAATGGAGACAGATTGTTATCATCACCGATCCAATCACCTGAGTACTCAACCTTTACACCAAATACATCAGTGAAGTACCACTTCGCACCAATGTACATACCGAAGATTCCATCAACGTCGGTGTCATCATCTTCATCATCAACATGGACACCAGAGTCTTCTAACAAATCTTCAACAGCATCCTCTGCATCATTTGAAATATGACAGATAGCAACACCACCTTGGAGTCCAGCATAAACATCCAAATGTTTTACAAACTCAAAGTGGAAACCTGCGCGGAGGTTAATTGGCAATTCCCAATATCTCCACTTATAATCATCATTATTATAATAGTCCCAACTCCAATGAGTATAACCCAACTGCAATCCAGCGTCGATACCACCATTCTGACCAAAAGTCTTGGTGTTGATGAAGCCATTGGCGATACCAAACATACCGTCAACGCCGATGAAAGGCATGTTGGCATTATCCGTTCTTGGAGGAATACCAACTTCGATTCCCAAAGTGAGATTTCCTGGATTTGCAAACTCAATCTTGTCTACGTTAGACGCACTCGCACTTCCCATTACAACGAATAGAGAAGCAATCGCAACTAAGATTTTCTTCATATCACTATTTTGTTTAAAGAATTATTTATTCAACCTTTTGTTACAAAATCGAGGGCAAATGTAGCATTTTATTTTTTATGACAAACCGTTTTAGGAATATATTTTACAATTGTGCTTTATGGCATAATAAACCCACAAGTCTTGCAAAAGTTTTCTACCACACGATGTTGGCGAAATCCCGTAGCAATGCGCTGTGATCGCTCTTTCTGCAAAATCGACTCTAAGGATTCTTGCAGGATATTGCCCAACGCCATATTGCCGTCGGCGTCCAAACAACAAGGGACAACTGTGCCGTCGGAGAGAATGGCAATGTGATCGCGCAGGGCATAGCAGTTTCGCTCCTCCACTCCCTTACCCTCTCCACCTGGCCACGAAAAACGTGAGGAGCGTTGCAAAAAGATATGGTCTGACAATTTCAGATTGCGGCAATTTTCAGCTACCTCCACTCCAAATTTTTCTTGCAGAAAGGCTTCACATACTTGATTGTAACGAATGGAACCTTCTGAGCCTTCGTTCCATAGGCGCAGCGAGAAATAACTGTTTTCGTTCTGACTTTTTGCGAATGAAGTTACATTCTCTAAATAACTACCCCATTCGGATTCTGGCAGATTCTCCTCGGCATCGTGAAGGGAGATGTTGTATTGGCGAATTTTATGTCGGACGAGCATCTCTTTGCGCTTTGCCAACAGTGAGCCGTTGGTTGTCATATTGATGTGGAATTTTTGCTCCTCGGCAATAGTCAATAGTCTGTCAATGTCGGGGTGCAGCAAAGGTTCACCCAATACATGTAGGTAGATGTAATCGGTATAGGGGCGGATAGAAAAAAGTATCGCCGAAAAAACTTCCGGCGACATAAACTGTTTCTTCCTCTTTGATGGGAAGCAAAATGAGCAATTGAAGTTGCAAGCGTTGGTAACTTCAACGTAAATCTTTTTAAAACGCATTATCCGCAGCGCAGCCAACTATGGGTTATACTCCAAGATTCCAGTGTTGTACGCACGTTTCAAGAACTTCGCATATTGGAATTTGTAACCTACCGAAACACTCAAACCCGTAGACTTGGAAGTGGAGAAACCTTGCGAGAAACCGATTCCAGCGAAGAGTCCAGACACCTTCTTCTGCATTTCGTAGTTGACTTTCACATTCAAGCCCCAGTCGAACTCGTCCAAAACGCCGTCATCGCCAAAGGTTTTGCCACCGCCCTCAACCGAGCCGCCGACACCACCGGCAAAAAAGAAACCGATACCTGGCGACAATTGGCCCGGACCTACATTTGTGATGTTATAGTAAACCAGAATAGGAATGCGGATGTAAAACGCCGTTACATTCTTCTCTGCAACGGAATCCACATACTGCACCTCTGCCTCAGGATCAAGGGATGGCACTTCCACACGGAGATTTTGCGTAACCTTGGATCCCTCCATCGTGAAGAGCACCTCTGGCTGGATAGACCAATGGGTTTGAATCACCAAATCCGCCAAAACTCCTGCGTGGAAACCTGGTTTGATGCCCGCATCAGACAGGTCTCGCTTAAAATTATCAACGCTTTGGCTGTAATCAGGCAGCAAATTTCCATTCCATTGCGTCATATTGAAACCGCCCTCGACACCAAACCGTACTTTCACATCTTTCTGGCCAAATGCCGCAAAGGCGCATAGAATCATCGCCATCAAGACGAAGCAAATCTTTTTCATGCTATCAGTATAATAATGTATTACCAATTAAATATTCCCGATTTTCCTTCTTTTCAGACAATCTGAACAAGACAAAGATATTTAAAATATTTTAACAACCAAAAGGTTACAGCAAAATACTTTCAATCCGCACGTTTTCCCGTCGCAAACGATATGAGTTCTGGCAAGTCTTGATACAACGCCTGCATGGACGGATAGAGCATATCGGGGTTTTCTTGCAATAGATCTTCGTCTTTCAGTATACCTGTATTCACTGCAATGGTGAAGACACCGGCTGCCACACCCGCGCGCACGCCCATTGGCGCATTCTCAACAACTATCGCCTGATTGGGTTGCAGATTTCCCTTTTGCAACGCCATCAGATAAGGTTCAGGATCGGGCTTACCCTTTTTCACATCAAATGCGGTTACCATCCTTTCGCGCACGAACATACCAGGAAACGAGTTATCCAACTTCATAAACAGCGATTGCTGCCCAGAGCCGGTAACGATGAATCGCTCCAATCCTTGTTCCTTCAGATAGGAAAGAACTAAATCGACAAAGGGCATCTCCCTCGCCGGACCGATTTCCTCAAAATAATCCGCCTTCATCTTGTACACCCGCTGGCATTCCTCCTTCGAGGGCTTCGTATGCAACTGTTTGATGTACATTTCCTCAATGGTAGCGTCGCCCGTCATACCTTCGTGCAGATACACATTATAGTCGTCATACACTATGCCAACCTGCTTGAAAGCGTAAATCCAGGCACGGGCGTGAAGCGGCATCGAGTCGTACAGCACGCCGTCCATATCAAACAAGAATGCCCTCAAGTCTAACGACCTGAGAACATTTTTAACTTCGTCATTCAACATGCCTTAAAAATCAGAAAGTGTAAGCCACGCCCAACGATGTTGTTTCCCAGAACTGGATTTTAGCCTGCGGCAATCCGAAATTCTTGTCTTCCACCGCTTTACGCTCGGCGTTATCATACTTCAACTGTGTTTTGAATGATACATTCACATATTTAGACACCTTCAAGAGCAACTCCAGTTTCCACTTCACATACCAACCATGCACATCCGTTGTCTTAGAGCCTTCGCCATGCAGTTTTTCAAAATCCGCATCATTGAACCCGTCTAACTGATAGTTCACGCCATACCAGTCGATATACCTATCCGTATACTCCTCTACCGCCTTGTTGTAAGCATAGAAGCCCTCCAACGTGCTGAAGAAATGGAGCGACTTAGTGATGTCGAAATCCGATTTCACCTTGGCATACGCACCAAGTTCAGCCCTGCTATGCTCGTACTCTGCCTCGCGAAGCAAGTTGTTTGCCTCATCGTAGAGGGCTTCCTGTTTCAGTTTCATACCATATTTATCGCCAAGTTCGTCTAAACGGCAGAATGTCAGTCGGGCAGTGATAGGCGACAGGAACACAGACACATATTTGTTGGGGATGCACTCCATACCGACGGAGACTTTCACATAGCCAGGTGCGAAGAAATTGGAAATGGCGACGGCGGAATCCTGTTTGTTAACATCCTCCTTATACTCATAACCCTCTGTGAACTGGCTTTCCAAATTGGCGAAAGCGGAGAGATACCAAGCCTTGGAAATCTTGAAACCATATTTCGTGTTGAGGATGAACTCATCCACGTTCTTGCGCACCTTGTCGTCGCCGGTAAATTCGGTAGAGAAAATCATACCATATTTAGCAGAAAGTGAGTTTTCCCACAGCGTGCGTTTCTTTTGATAATTCGCATTGAGGTTGAGGAATGCGTCGAGAGACACGCTCGCACCTGTTCCATCCGTGCTGTAATCATTGAAATAGGCTTGGTTGGCGTTGATGCCGACCGAGCCGGGGAACTTCCACACTGCAGAATCGGCAGCCTCTGCCACCTCTTTCTTGTTTTCCAGCGTTACCGCAGTGGTAACCAAATCTTTCTCGTCTGCCATAGCGCAACACGCAATAGCGGACAACAACACCGAAAGCGTAATTTTTCTTTTCATCGTTCTTTACGAAATTCGCTGATTAGTACTATGTTAGTGAACATTAGAAAAACGAGTGCAAAATTAGCGATTTTTTTTCTTCATCAAAGCACACCTTTCGACGAAGGCAGTTCATATTTATATATATCTCGCCGTATTGCCATCTTAATGGCTCGCGCCAACGCCTTGAAGATGCCCTCAATCTTATGGTGTTCGTTCGTTCCTTCTGCCTTGATATTGAGGTTCATCTTGGCAGAATCGCTCAGGGATTTGAAAAAATGAAGGAACATCTCTGTCGGCATATCACCCACATACTCGCGGTGGAACTCAGCGTCCCACACCAACCAAGGGCGACCGCCAAAATCGAGGGCGACAGAACAGAGGCAATCGTCCATCGGCAAGCAGTAGCCATAACGCTCAATGCCGCGCTTATCGCCCAACGCCTTCAGCAACGCCTCGCCTAACACGATGGCCGTATCCTCTATCGTGTGGTGCTCGTCCACGTTCAAATCGCCGTTCACCCTGACGGTGAGGTCGCAACCAGAGTGCTTGCCAATCTGCTCCAACATGTGGTCAAAAAAGCCGAGTCCCGACGAGATGTCGCACTTACCCGTTCCGTCCAAATTCAGTTGAACGTAGATATCCGTTTCCTTCGTCTTTCTTGATACCGTCGCGACACGTTCACCGGCAAAGAGATACGTCGCTATCTGCTCCCACGATGTAACGAGTTTCGTTTCCACACCGTCCAAAGAGGCTTCGGCAAGCATCTTCTTCCCCTCCTCCACAGACGGGACGATGAAAATCGCCTTTGCTCCCAGATTCGCTGCCAATTTCACATCAGTAACACGATCGCCAATCACATAGCAGTTAGCAAGGTCGTATGAGCCATCCAGGTATTCGGTGAGCATCGCCGTGCCGGGCTTCCTGGTTGGGAGATTATCCTCTGGGAAAGACTTATCAATGAAGATTTTATCAAACGTAACACCCTCACCCTCAAACACTTCCAACATCTTATTTTGAACCGTATCAAAATTCTTCTGAGGATAGACATCCGTTCCCAATCCATCTTGATTGGTAACCATAACTAACTCATAATGAGGGAGTTTTTCTTTGATGAAATGAAGGTTGCGCAAGACACCTGGCAGAAACGTCATCTGCTCCAACGTATCCACCTGATAGGTAACCGGCGGCTCAACAATCAGCGTGCCGTCGCGGTCAATAAAAAGGGCTCTTTTCATAAAAAAACATTCAATAAACGACTCCCGGACAACCGAGAATGTTGGGTCTGATAAAAAAATTTATCGTAAAGCAAAAGTAAGAAACAATAAACAATATTCAAACGGCGAAAAGCACTTACGAAAAAATATGAAAGCATTTAGCCCTTGTTGCGCGCAAAACGTAAAGCCGGCACATATAAAAACGACGTGGCGACCGCTTCGCCAGTGCAAAAATCAGACGAAAAAAGAGAAAGAAATCGGAAGAATATCCTATATTTGTAACAAAGTAGCGCAAAGGCTACACTTATCATTTTAAGGATATATAAAATATGGAGAATTTCATGGAGGCCCTGAAACTTATGGGCATTGGAATGGCGACCGTGTTTGTCGTGCTGATTTTTATCATTTACGTCGGGAACTTCCTCGTCTACTTGGTGAACAAGTATGCGCCCGAGGAGGCAAAGCCAGCCAAAGGTTCTGCAAGCAGCAGCGTAACTAACGCAGTGGACGCCAATGTTTCAATGGCTATCAATTTGGCTATCGGGCAGTTGACCAACGGAAAGAAAAAAGCAGAGAAAATCGAGAGGGCGTAACCCCGACAGTTTTGCTTGCAAACGCAATAATAAAAAAGAATAAAATAAATCTCATACAATAAAAATGGCTAAAGAAGTTAAGTTTAGTCTCGTTTTCAGAGACATGTGGCAAGCTGCCGGGAAGTACGTTCCACGCGTTGACCAGTTAGTGAAAGTGGCTCCCGCCATCATCAAAATGGGTTGTTTCGACCGTGTAGAAACAAACGGTGGAGGTTTCGAGCAAGTAAACCTTCTCTACGGTGAGAACCCTAACAAGGCGGTTCGTGAGTGGACAAAACCTTTCCACGAGGCTGGCATTCAAACTCACATGCTCGACCGTGCATTGAACGGCCTCCGTATGAGCCCAGTGCCTGCGGACGTCCGCAAGATGTTCTACGTAGTCAAGAAGAAACAAGGCACTGACATTGCCCGCACATTCTGCGGATTGAACGATACTCGCAACATCATTCCTTCTATTAAATATGCTCACGACGGTGGAATGATTTCCCAGTGCTGCCTCTGCATCACATACTCTCCAATCCACACTGTTGAGTATTACACCAACGTGGCAAAAGAGTTGATCAACGCCGGATGCGACGAAATCTGTTTGAAAGATATGGCAGGAATCGGTCGCCCAGTGTTCTTAGGCGAATTGACAAGGAAAATCAAGGAAATCAAACCAGATATTACCATCCAATACCACAGTCACGCCGGCCCAGGCTTCAGTATGGCTTCCATCCTTGAGGTTTGCAAGGCGGGTTGCGACTATGTTGACGTCGGCATGGAGCCTCTCTCTTGGGGTACGGGCCACGCAGACATCCTTGCGGTTCAAGCAATGTTGAAGGATGCTGGATTCAAGGTAAAAGAGGTTAATATGGAGGCTTATATGGAGGTTCGTTCTCTCATCCAAGAGATGATGGACGACTTCTTGGGTTACTATATTCCAAGTCGTAACCGTTTGATGAACTCCCTCTTGATTGGTCCAGGTCTTCCAGGCGGTATGATGGGTTCTTTGATGACAGACCTCGAAACTAACCTTGACTCTATCAACAAGTGGAAGGAAAAGAATGGTAAGCCTAAGATGACGCAAGACGAGTTGCTCGTTAAACTCTTCAACGAGGTTTCATACGTTTGGCCTAAGATGGGTTACCCTTGTTTGGTTACTCCATTCTCTCAATATGTTAAGAACATGGCGTTGATGAACGTTATGCAGATGGAGAAGGGTAAAGAGCGTTGGTCTATGATTGCTGATGATATCTGGGATATGATGTTGGGCAAGTCTGGTAAGTTGCCAGGTTCACTCGCTCCTGAGTTGGTCGAGAAGGCTAAGGCTTTGGGCAAGGAGTTCCACACTGAGGATCCTCAATCAAATTATCCTGACGCACTCGACACATTCCGTGAGGAGATGAAGAAAGAGGGTTGGGACTTTGGTCAAGACGACGAGGAACTCTTCGAGTTGGCTATGCACCCTCAACAATACCGCGCTTACAAGTCGGGTAAGGCTAAGGCAGACTTCCAAGCAGATCTTGAAGATAGAAAGGCAAAGAAGGCAGCTGGCAATGGTGGTGCAGCTCTTCCTCAAACAGTAACCGTAACAGTCAACGGTGTTAATTACAACGTTACTGTTGGTGATAATAACGGTGCAGCTCCAGCTGCAAGTGCATCAGCATCTGCAGCAGCAAGTGCAACTCCAGGTGAAGGCAACGGGTTGGCTTCTCCTTTGGAGGGTAAATTCTACTTGGTGAAAGAAGCAGGAGCGACCCCTGTCAAGGTGGGCGACCGTGTGAAGAAAGGCCAGGTAATCTGCTACATCGAGGCGATGAAGACCTTCAACGCTATCGCTTCAGAGTGGGACGGTGTTGTTACAGAAATCTGCCAAAGCAGTGGAACATCCGTTGCCGAGGACGATATCATTATGAAGATTAAATAACCCGTTGGCCATGGTAGAAACATTAAGAAAGATTTATGAAATGACGGCTATCGACACGTTGATAGATCAGCCGTCGTACCTCGTGATGATTGCGTTGGGTTTCTTCTTGCTGTACCTTGGTATCAAGAAGGAGTTTGAGCCTTTGTTGCTCGTGCCAATCGCATTTGGTGTACTTATTGCCAACTTCCCTGGTGGTGGTATGGGTGTTCTTGCTACGGATGGTGTAGGCCATTTGATGGTCAACGGAGCTCCAACTGCTCAGACTGTCTATGAGATGTCGCTTCCTCAAATCGCTCACGATTACGGAATCATGAACTTCTTGTATTACGCCTTGATTAAGTCTGGTTTGCTTCCACCAATCATTTTCATGGGTGTAGGTGCATTGACAGACTTCGGACCGATGTTGCGTAACTTGAAGTTGGCTATCTTCGGTGCGGGAGCTCAATTTGGTATCTTTGCAGTGTTGTTGGTTGCCAGCCAATTCTTCACAATGCAGGAGGCTGCCTCTCTTGCCATCATCGGTGGTGCAGACGGACCAACCGCTATCTTCACAACATTGAAGTTGGCTCCACACTTGCTGGGTCCAATCGCTATTGCAGCTTATTCTTATATGGCTCTCGTGCCAGTGATTGTGCCGTTGGTAGTGAATTTGACTTGTTCAAAGAAGGAGTTGTCTATCAATATGAAGGAGCAAGACAAACTCTACCCTAACAAGCAAGAGTTTAAGAACATGCGTGTTTTGAAGATTATTTTCCCTATCCTTACGACTACAATCGTTGCCATTATCGTTCCAGATGCGGTTTCCCTCGTCGGTATGTTGATGTTCGGTAACTTGATCAAGGAGATTGGAAACAATACATCTCGCCTTTTCAATGCCGCTTCAAACGGTATTATGAACACGGCGACTATCTTCTTGGGACTCTGTGTTGGCGCAACAATGACTGCCGAGTCATTCTTGAACTTGCAGACAATCGGAATCGTAACGGGTGGATTCTTTGCGTTCGGGTTCTCCATCTTCGGTGGAATTATGTTGGTGAAACTCATGAATCTCTTCTCAAAGAAGAAAATCAATCCGTTGGTTGGTGCAACTGGTTTGAGTGCTGTTCCTATGGCTTCACGTGTTGCCAATGAGATTGCTTTGAAATACGATCCAAAGAACCACGTTTTGAACTACTGTATGTCGAGCAACGTTGCCGGCGTTATCGGTTCGGCAGTGGCTGCAGGTATTTTGATCTCTTTCTTAGGATAATTCTAAAGCAAAAAATTAAAGTCGCAAAGGCGGAAATGTCTTTGCGACTTTTTTTCCGATAGAAAATGAAAAATAAAAATATTGTTGTATATCCTTTTTACAGATAAGATGACAAGTATAGGGAGTTGGCGTTGCTGATTGGTTTAATAAGGATTCTCGGATTGGATGAATAAAACATTTAATGAAGAATGAAACTAAAAGAGTTCTTGTGGGGAGGTTTGATTGTTTTAACCGGATACTTTTCATGAGAAATATTGCATTTATAATTTTAACAATGGTGGCCTTACTGTCATGTTCTTCTTGCCATATTGCCACAGAGAATCGTTCATATTAAAAGTTGTAGAAAATAGATTCCATAGATGGTTATTATTTGCTTTACGCATCACGAGATGATTCTCTATACAAGATTGTTGCAGAAAAGGAACTTGTGCCATTCAAGATGAAGTTAAGGGCATATTACGATATGAAGTTACATCCATGTTATGGATATAATAGCAAATTTAAACCAATAAATCATCTTGATGTGCGAGGTTCTATTTACAAAAATGATACTAAGATTTGCATAGAAGAAGGGTGTGTTCCAGAACTTTATAATCTTGAGGATACTCCAACCCAAGTGCGATGATGTCTAAAATCTGTAATAAGATGGAATGTTCCAGTAACGAAAACAGAAAAAAATGTCAAAATTCAGCGCAATAATCGCCAAAAACCTATCATTAAAAGAGCCGCAGGTGGCAAACACGCTCCAACTACTTGCCGACGGAGCGACCATCCCCTTCATTGCCCGATACAGAAAAGAGCGCACTGGAGGACTAAACGAGGTGCAAATTGAAGAGATTCAAAATCAAAACGAGAAACTCGCAGAAATAGAGAAACGCAAAAACTACGTTCTGAAAAGCATTGACGAGCAAGGAAAACTCACGCCTGAATTGAGGAAACGCATCGAGGACTGTACCACGCTCATCGAGGTGGAAGATCTCTACCTTCCGTTCAAACCAAAAAAGAAAACAAGAGCAGAAATCGCCCGGCAAAAGGGACTCGAGCCTCTCGCCAAGATACTGATGCGCCAAGACGAACGCGACCCCATAAGCCGCGCCACAGCCTTTGCCAAGGGTGAGGTGGAATCGCCCGAAGATGCCATCAAAGGTGCGCAAGACATCATCGCCGAGTGGGTCAGCGAGAACGAGACATCGCGCAACCGCGTGCGTCGGTGCTTCCAACACGAGGCAATCATCAGTTCCAAATTGGTGAAAGGGAAAGAGAAAGAGGCAGAGAAATACCAAAACTATTTTGAGTTTGAAGAGCCACTCCGCAAATGCACTTCGCACAGACTCCTGGCTATGCGTCGCGGCGAAAAGGAGGGTTTTCTGCGCATCAACATCGCACCCGACGAAGAGTCAACCATTGAAAAACTGCAAACGCAATATGTGAAAGGGCGGAACGAGTCGTCCAAAATCGTGGAAGAAGCCGTGAAAGATGCCTACAAACGCCTACTGAAACCCTCCATTGAAACGGAGTTTTCCGGAAGCAGCAAGGAAAAAGCTGACGACGAAGCCATCAAAGTATTCTCCGAAAACCTACGGCAACTGCTGCTCGCTGCTCCATTAGGTGAAAAACGCGTGCTTGCCATCGACCCCGGGTTTCGCACTGGCTGTAAAGTGGTGTGCCTCAACGAACAAGGTTCTCTGCTCCACAATGAGACTATCTACCCTCACCCACCCCAAAACCAATATGCAGAGGCACAGAACGCCATCGTCAAGATGGTAGAGAAATACAAAGTAGAGGCTATCGCCGTGGGCAACGGGACTGCTGGGCGCGAAACAGAATCCTTGGTGAGGAACACACCGTTCAGCCGTAAAGTGCAGATTTTCATGGTGAGCGAGAGCGGCGCATCAGTCTACTCCGCCTCCGCTATCGCCCGAGAGGAGTTTCCTGACTATGATGTAACCGTACGTGGGGCAGTTTCCATCGGCAGAAGGCTCATGGATCCACTTTCCGAATTGGTGAAGATCGAACCCAAGTCTATCGGTGTCGGGCAGTACCAACACGATGTGGACCAAACAAAGTTGAAGAAATCGCTTGACAACACCGTCATCAACAGCGTAAATCAAGTGGGCGTGAACCTCAATACGGCAAGCAAACATCTGCTCACCTACGTTTCAGGCCTCGGTCCGCAGTTGGCGCAGAATATCATCGACTACCGCACCGCAAACGGTCCGTTTCAGTCGCGCGACGAGCTCAAAAAAGTGCCACGCCTCGGCAACAAAGCATTCGAGCAGTGCGCAGGATTCCTCAGAATCGCCAATGCGGAAAATCCTTTGGACAACACCGCCGTCCACCCCGAAAGCTACCACATCGTGAAAAAAATGACGGACGACCTACACTGCACGCTCGAGGAGTTAATCCAAAGCAAAGAATTGAGAAAGAAAATTGATTTGAACCGGTATGTGTCCAAAGAAATCGGACTGCCAACCCTCACCGACATTCTTGCGGAATTAGACAAGCCAGGACGCGACTGTCGGGAGACAATCAAAGAGTTCTCGTTCGACCCTTCGCTACACACCATCGACGATGTGGCAGTGGGAAAGACCTACCCCGCCATTGTTACAAACATCACGAAGTTTGGCGCATTTGTGGACTTGGGCGTGAAAATCAACGGACTGATACACATATCCAACCTGACAGACCACTTCGTGAGCGATCCATCAGAAGTAGTTTCCCTGAGCCAACATATAACGGTGAAAGTTATGTCTGTGGATAAAGAACGTAGCCGAATCCAACTCTCGTTGGAAAATTGAGCAATCACTTACAAGCCTTCAAGCCCTGCATCGCCGACGCGCTGCCCGGCTGAATCAGCAAAGCCTGCCTAAACAACTGGCGGGCTTTCTCCGTTCTTTTAAGGTAATAGGAATTCCACGCAGAAAGAATCACAATGTCATAGTCGAACGGATACATCGCCTCTATTTTATCAAAATAGGACGCTGCCCTTTCATACTCGCCGATATTGTAGAACATCAATCCCCTGTAATAATTCGCCTTGCTATTATTAGGGTCCAACTTCAAAATCGCATCATACTGGGCGGAAACCTTCCCCCACTCTTTCAGTTTGGCTGCCGGCAGCACATAACCAAACCGCGCCTCGATAGAGGACGGTTGTAACTGGATGCTCTTGGCATAGCGCGAAACAGACAATCGGTAATCGCCCATATTATAGTAAAGCCAGCCCAACCGGAGGTTCACCGCATACGAGTCCTCGCCCAAATCCGTCAACACCTTGGCTGCATTGGCGTAATCCCGCGAAGCCTCAAACTCGTAACTCTTTCGGAAAGCACCCGTCCGCTGCTCCATGGAGGCAGACAAGACCCCGAGGCAACACAACAATGCCGCCAACAAAACTCCTATCTTCCTTAAAAATTCCATTTCACTCCCACTGACAAAAGGTTATCAAAAACACGCCGCTTCGATATGTAGAACGATTGCTCGTCCACGCCCACGGAAGTTGTTTCGCGCACCGTAAACTTGTAGGAAAGCACCCACCGCAAATCCCCCCCTGTAAATAGGAAGAAGCGCAGCAACGCCCTCATTCGCGTATCCTCGGCCGACAAATATACAATATTTGCGTCAGAATCCTCATATCCTTTCAGGTTTCCGTATAAGAAAGCGGCCTCCGTCCACAAAATCTTAGCCATTTTAAAGCCCACCAATTCCTCTGCAAGAAAGTTGCTCCGTTTGCCCTTTCCATCTACATACACCACATTTTCGACAGCATCGTTTTCCTGCTCGTTTCTGGAAAGAAATGTGAGATTCGTACGGAAATAAAGATTCATATTGCCGAAAGGATACCACAAGTACGTACAACCCACCTGATATGCCTGATACCGCCAATAATGCAACCAACCCGCCATAACGGAAAACTCGTGCTGCTTATAAATCTTACCCACAGCAAGGTTCACCGAATACGAGATTTTATTCTCTTTCCTGAAATCATCCCTGTAATAATTCAGCAGACTGCCACTTGGCATTTCATCGCCACTTTCATCGTGATACCAATCATCCCAATCAAAATAATCCCAATATGAGTTTCTTTTGGCTTGTTGCCAACCATTCATATCCATCCAAGGGTCTTCCGAATAGCCAGTGGAATCAAAAACAAAGGAGACGCTCTCGTGCCGTGCGAAGATGAACCGTCCGCCAAGGGAAAGGCGGAAATCCTTAGGCAACAACACCTCCGCCTGCAATCCATAATCCCACGATTGCGTTTTAAGATATGAAGTTTTCACCTCCGAATCCGACACCCTAAGGCTATGCTGATATGGGCTGTTTTGAAACCCGACGGAGTGTCTGAGTTCCCATAGCCGCCCCGCCCTGTGCGTGAAATCCGCCTTGGCGCACACACTCTCGCCCATTGTGAAATATTGGGTTGCCAAATAATCGGTTTCGGGGTCCACATCGTCCGAAGTGTGATTCCACGAGCCTTCCACATAGATGCTTCTGCCCTCGCCTCGCCACCGAGTGGGAATGCGCCGGTTCATCGCACGAGAAGAGACAGCGAAAAGTCTCTGAGCGGCAGTATCCGCTGGTTGCAACTCGCAAGCCTTTTTCAAAAAGTGATAGGATTTAGCATAATTGCCCATTTCAAGCCAGGAAGCCCCGATGCGAAGATTCTCGTAAAACGACAAGACCTCCTCGTCCGGCGTCCCGACCTCAAACAACGTGTCTTCCTCCTGGCAGAAAACCTCCACCGGAGAAAACAATATGCCGAGCGACACAAGCCATATTTTAACAATCGTCTTCAAAAATCTATTTTTTGAAATGGAAATCGATTCTCCAAGTATCACGGTTCTCTTTAACGGTAATGCCGCTAATATGGTCGTCTGCCACCTCCGTTTCAAAGCGGATGGCATCGGTATTCCGCCCGAGAACCCTCTTAACGCAAGTCGACTTTAGGACAGGACTACCATCTGACTTCGCTTCAAACGTGCAGTCCATAAAGGCGAAAAACGGCACCACCAAATCCTGCAACCAGCCCAAAGGCGTTTCAGCCTTGAGGGTGAGCGGCATCACCTCGGTCAACCCATAGCCGCCCGAAAGGAAAAGCACGCGGAAATTGGAGAGGAAGAAATAATAAAGGTTGCACCGCTTCGTCCCCGTATATCGTTGAAAACAAAAGTCGCCGTCGCGATATTCGAACCAAGCCTTTGCACCCGTCTGCCAACAATAAAACAGGCTGTAACCATACTCCGAAACCACCTGCCACGTTTCCGTACCAAATTTCTCGGAATGAGCCTCAACGCACAATCCTAAACGAAATGCGTAGGCGGAAGCCCACCAATCTGCCCGGGAGAAATTCCCGACGACATCGTTCAACTTCGGTATGCCAACCAACTGTGGATTAGGCAATCCCGACGAATTATATTTCAAGAAAGAAGAAAACGGATACTCAACCGTTGGTGCGCCAACATACGACTCCGCCTGAAACTGCATATGCAAATGCGGATAAGGAGAAAGCCCCGAATTACCACACAAACCCACACAATCGCCGCACCGCACACGGTCGCCCACGGCGCACCGCACCGAGCCTTTCTTCAAGTGGGCAACAATAGAATACAGCGAGTCTGAATGTTTCAGCAAAACGTAGTTTCCCCAGTTATGCTCTTCATCCACCTGCTTCACAGCATTGTCTGCCACATCATTGCACACTGCCACAACCTCGGCATCTGCCACTGCTACGACAGGTTTCGCAAAACAATGATAATCAGTCAGTTCAAGTCCATCTCCCGTGTATTGTTTTCCATCATACTCAATGACGAAATCAAGTCCGTGCCGCCAAAGCCCCTTGTGGGTGTATGCTCCATCATACGCCTGAGAAATGCGCCACGTTCCCAGCACCGGGAGCGAAAACGGCAGATAATTGAGGTAGTCGAAACGCTTGCGGTTGGCAAGGGAGTAGTAGACATTGTCCTCGGGCGTCGCCTCCATATAAAAGGAGAACTTGGGAGATACGCTACCCTCCCTCCGCTTCAGCAGATAAAGGAATAGGACGCATATCAAACAAAAAGCCAACGAAAATGTCGGAAGCATAAAATACGACAAAAAGCGGGAAGAAGAAAAGACCACCAAATACTGCGCAGGCACTAACAGAAACACCCACATCAACGTAGTTTTAGACGGCACAAGGTAGCACCCACCGAGCGACAACGACGTGAATATGAAGTTGAAACCGAAACAAATGAACGGTATATGGAACATTTCAAAACCGAAGAAGACATAAACGAAATAGGCGAAAAAAAAGCCCAAGAAAGAGAATAGCGAGGCGATACGCGAAAAGATGAGCAACGAACCCGCCAATAAAACGCCCGATAAGTAGTTGGATTGAAAAAAAACAAAGCCCAGACTTTTCAGATAGAGCAGGACAACATCTGGCAGCGACGCCCAAATGGGTAAAGAATCAAACCACGCCACAGAGTAACCGCCCACAGACAATGCGTTCGCATCATTCAACAAGTAGAAATCCAACCCCGAGCCGCCATCCGACTGCTGGAAAACCAACAACACCAGCCAAAGGCAAAACAAGAACGGAAAAGCCAAATAAGGAACTCCGTACTTCTGGAAGAATCCATCCATCGCAATGGTAAGGAGCAGCACCAACACCGAAACTGCAAACAACAGCCCAATCAACGTAACATTATAGGGGAAGAGCGCACCCAGCGCATTGCCCACCAACACCGCATTGAAACCATAAAGCCCCACCTCCGTCTTATAACGATTCAGACAAAGGGAAATGGCAATGGAGTTGACCAGCATACAGCAAAGCAGTCCGCAAAGTCCCTGCGCCGGATACAACATCGTGAGGCAGAGCAGAAACAAGCCAAACCACCGGCTCCTCGAAAAGAACACAGCCGCATAGCTATTGGTGATGCTTCGGAAGAAAAACGACAATTCATCCTTCATACCTTCTATTTTTCAAGTAAAGTCATATAGGCAAGGTCTTCGCGGCGGCGCAGCACCTCCACCCTTTTGTCCTGACGCACCATCACCACGGCCGGACGGTATTCGATAAACTGCATCCACTGCGAGACGTTGTACGCCCCCACATAATGGATGAGCAGCAGGTCGCCCCGGTTGAGCAATGGCAGCGACACACGCTCGCGCACCACGTCAATCTGCATACAAAGCGGACCCGTCAGCCTCGTTTCCTCAGCAAAAGGCGACACACTCTCCACCACCGAAACTTTATGGTTGTACCAATAAGAAGTGAAAAGGAGATTGACGCCCGCGTCTATAACCGTGTCGGATAATCCGTCTGGCATCCGCTTATGCGCCAAAACCGTAGTGGCGAGGAAACCCGCATCGTCCACCAACGCGCGCCCCGTTTCCAAAATTAGAGTTGGACGTTTTCCCGATGGGAATGATGCACTGAGCAGTACCGAAGTGATTGCCTCTGCATAATCGTCGAAAGATGGCGATAGTTCCTCGCCGTGCATGTAAGTTCCCTTCAAAGTATTTTTAGAAGCGAATCCGCCACCCATATCTATATATTGGATGGAATGTCCGTAGGCTGTTTCCACATCGGCTGCCAAGGCTGCCATCTTCTCCGTCGCCTTGCGATAGGCTGCAACAGACAACACGAATGTGCCAATGTGGCAGTGCAATCCCTCCAACGAGGCGAAGCGCAATTTGCTGATAAGGTCGATGGCGTGCATCGCCTCGCCGCTTTCCAAATTAAAACCAAAACGACTCCACTGTGGATACACGCCGGCGTCCAAGTTCACGCGGACTGCCACGCGGGCTTTCTTTCCCTCTCGCTCCACAATCTTCGCAAGGCGGAATATCTCCTGTATATTGTCCAAATGAATCAGCGAGCCGTTCTGCACAGCCAGTGCCAAATCCGCATCGCTCTTGGACGGCCCGTTGAAAATGATCTGAGACGGATGACAGCCATTGTCTATCGCACGCTGGTACTCAAAACCAGAAACCACCTCCGCCCAACTCCCTTCCGAGTGAAAAAGACGACAAATGGACGAAAGATAATTCGTCTTATACGACCAGGCGAAGACAACCGACGGATAGCGCGTGCCAAACGCACGTTTCGCCCTGCGGATATTCTCGCACAACTGCTGCTCGGAAAAAATGAACAACGGAGAGCCATAACGCGACACCAGATCCCGCACCGGCACACTATCCACCGCAGCGCACACAGGGACGGACGACGCCACACCCACCTTGTTAGGCATTGAGGCAATCATCGGCGACAACATCGGACGCTCATATTTCTTTTTCTCTTCTTTCATTCAAATCTCTTATAATTCTCCCCTAACGGAAAAACGGCCATACTCCTCATAATCCACCACCATATCCCAAGAATACCGGACGAAGAGCTTGCCCGCCTCATAGTGGGTGTTCGGCGACACACACTCGCCCAACGCCATAGAAACCACCTGCTCGGGTATGTTCTGCCCAACCGCCGTGGCAAGGTAGACCCACGCAGGCATCCGCGGATTAACTTCCAAAAGGAAGACCTCACCCGCGGCATCTTTCAACAACTCCAGCTCAAACGGCCCACGCCACAGGGTTTTACGCACAAAAGCCTCCGCCAAGCGACGTAAATCGGCATCCTCTATCGTAATACCCGACCACGCCTTGCCTTTGTCTGTGATAAACATCTTGCGCATAGCAACATCAGAAAGAAGGTTGCCCTCGCCATCGGCATTTCCAACAACATTCAACTCCGTGCCTGCGACAAACTGCTGCACAATCACGGGTAAACCCCACTTGCACGACACCCGGCTGAAAAAATCCTCCACCTGACTGCGATTGTATGCGACATATGCCTCGTAAAGGCAACCTTTCACCACCACTGGATAATGAAATTCACTCTCACGGATATAATAATCCTCCAATGAGCCACAAGCGACAAAATGAGGGGCTTCGAGCGGCAAACCATCGCACAAACCGCCCAGATTCTCTTTCTGTCGGCAAGAAAACTGCACCTCCGACGGCAATACCATTCGGATGTTCCAAAGCAACTGCAACCGTTTCTCCAACCTGATGTATGGGAGCATTTCCGCATCAAGGTTCGGAACTATCACATCAATATGCTCGGTTTGCTGGATGTATGACAAACGATTGAGCAACGCTTCCTCGCCTTCGCTTGGGTATGGCATCAGGTAGACCTTGTCCACACACTCGCGCAGGTACGCGCCCGGCTCCAAAGTTCCATAGCAAAGACCAATAATCCGCGCATTCTTGTATTGCGACGACTTCAGACTTCGTATCACTGGAATTCCCGGCCCGGGATTATCCACGGCATTCAATCCGCTCACCGCTATCGTCAGTTCATACATCCTCTAACAAACTTTTTTTCTTCAACTGGAAAATGAATTCCGAAAGGTCGGACAAGAGCATCTGTTCATCGTCAACATCATAATTGTCAACAACATACCGCATAAGTGTTTCCATTTCAACATTCTGCTCCGTCATAAGCGAAAGCAACTCCACAGCAATCGGATTCAAAGAGAAACTCTCCCCCGACTGCGAATTGAATAGGAAACCCTCCCTGTTCATTATACAACCTTTACTCAGCTTCATCTTTTGCATTTTCCCCAAAATAAACGAATAGGCATCTCTCTGGGTATTTTTTCCACCAAACGACGATTTTATTAAGTGTCCGACAATCTTCTGCCGAAACGAATCCGACAAAAAAACGCTCAACTCTTTTCTGAACGAAGTTGCCGACATTTTATCAGTATTTTTTTTTCTTGAAATGTCGTAGCGAAAAGGTAGACATCGCCTCCATCAGACAGTTTCAGTTTCGCCCTCAGTTGCTCCACCGTCAGTGGGAAATTTCGGACCGCAAGGTTCACCTTCCCATCTTTTGGAAGATACTTCCTCAACGACTCCTTGTTCATCGGGAACGATGCCTCCACCTCGAAGCGGCGTCCTGGGAAATCCTCCACCCACGAATCAGAGGTGTACAAATGACTTGACACCGCAAGTTTTCCAACGGCATATTTTTCAGAAAGAATTTTGAATGCGCCCGATTTCATCACCGCAGCATTCGGCTCATACAAAAAACGTCCCAATTCGGTGGTTAGCATAAGCGGTGCGTGTTTTTCATCTCCCCACACAAAAGAAAAGTCGGACAATCCGCCATCTTTTCTAAGATTGACGCAATGGACGCAAACCTCGCCATCAACACGTCGGTTCAATCTAAAAAGCAGCTCTTTACACTCATTTTCTAAGGCGACAATGTGCAATTCGGCCACACAGTCAAGTTCCGATAATGCCTTTGTAATGTCCAACATCGGGGAATACTTCACCCAAAGCGAGTCTGACATATCCAACAAACGCTGCTGCCATTCCAAGAGGTTGGGACTGCAATCGACGATGGAAACCAATTTGCGCCCTGCGCCGTCGCGCCTTGCCGGATCAAGGTATATAGAAGAGAAATGCGCATCTGCGTTCTCTTCCACAAAATTCTCTAACGAGGTATTGGAAACGGAAAAATCGGTTACTCCAAGAATCGGAAAATTATGTCGGGACAACTCGCACAACTGCTCGTTGCGCTCCACATAGACCGACCTGTTGAAGTTTTTCGCTACGAAGGAAAAATCCACACCCATACCGCCCGTAAGGTCGGCAAACGACTCACCACTGCCTATCTGCGAAGCCTTGTAGCGTGCCGTCATCTCCGACGAGCATTGCTCTAACGAGAGTTTCACGGGGAAACAAATGCCGTCAGTCGCTGCCCATAAAGGGATTTTATGGCGTGCGATTTGCCAACCCTCAATCTGTTGAAGTGCGAAATGGCGCACGTCTGGCGGAAAATCGTCTTTCCGCAGAGCCAATGTGCGCACATCCTCCTCGCGATGCAAGCGGATATACTCCGCCACCGCCCGATTCTCAGTCCAGTCTGTCATCAACTGAAGACAACCGTTTTGTTTTTGTAAGCCAACACTTTGCGGTCTACATGCTTTTCCACAGCACGCGACAGCACGATTTTCTCAAGGTCTTGTCCCTTGTGGACGAAAGTCTGCACCGTGTCCTTATGCGTAACACGCACCACGTCCTGCTCAATGATCGGACCGGCATCCAACTCTGTTGTAACATAATGGCTCGTTGCTCCGATGATCTTCACACCACGTTCGTACGCAGCATGGTAAGGCTTCGCTCCCACAAAGGCTGGCAAGAACGAATGGTGTATGTTGATGATTTTATTAGGGTATTCGCGAATCATCTCCTCAGAGATAATCTGCATATAGCGGGCTAAGACGATGAAATCCACCTTCTCGTCGCGCAGCAAAGCCATCTCTTTTTCTTCCTGCTCCGCCTTATTTTCCTTAGTGATGGGGAATACATAGAACGGAATACCGAATTTTTGACCAATCCACTCCAAATCTGGGTGGTTGCTGATAATGAGCGGAATATCAACATTCAGACCACCATCCATGTAACGCGACAAAATATCGAAAAGACAGTGCGACATTTTCGAAACGAACACTGCCATACGCGGTTTCACATCCGAAAAATGGAGGTCGAAAATCATTTCATACTTGTTAGCGTAAAGAGTGCGGAAGTAATCCTCGATTTTCTCCTTCGGAATGATGAATCCGTCCAAATCCCACTCCACACGCATAAAGAAAACATTCTGCACATAGTCCACATGCTGGTCCAAATAGACGATGTTTCCTTTGTTCACATTGATGAAATCTGTTACCGCCGCCAGGATTCCCTGCCTATCTGGGCAGTGGATGAGCAAAATCGCAGTTTCTTTCCTTTCCATAAAAATAACTTCTTTCTTTTTAATTCCTCAAAACGGCATTCTCGCCGCACGTTGATTACAAGCGCAAAAATACCATAAAACCGATAATAAAACAACGAAGCCAACCGAATCTCGCTCAGTTGGCTTCGTCTTTATCTCTGAAATAATCAGACTTACGTCACTCCTTAATCACTTTCTGCACACTTCCGTTAACAGACACGAAGTAGATGCCACTTACCCAGCCTTGCCCGAGTTCCGCAGAACCGTTCAATGTGCCAGCCTCGATGAGCTGTCCAAGACTGTTCATCACACGATAGTCGCCCTCGCCCTGAATGGTGAATGATTCAAAGAAAGGATTTGGGAACACTTGTGTTTCATTCCCAGCCTTAACCTCGGCAGTCGAAGTGATTTTGCACTCGCTGTTGTCCACGAAACAATTCCAAGTGGAGGGTTCCGCCATAGCGGTTGGCTCGCCATAGACGATACCCAAACCGAGGGTACTCATATAGAAGCGTCCGTAATTGTTCCAGTCGCCAATGAGGAACGCACCGTTTCCTGGTCCGCCGAAGAGTTGCTGATCTGTGCTGAGTCGCTGCCAAGTTGCCCCCTTGTCATCCGAGCGGTAGATGCCCAGCTCGCAGTCATTTGCCTTACCATAGATATAAATCGAATACGCAAACTCATTGCCTGCACCTACGCCGACTGCCTCGCACGCACTCACGTTAGACACTTTGGTGAATGTCTTTCCATAGTCTGTGGAAACCATCAAACCATTGCCACCGCATGGAGCGTAAACCAAACCCTCAACACCCGAAACCACAGCGATGCGACCGTAGTCATTATTGGACATCGATGAAGAGGTGAATGTCGTTCCATAGTCGGAACTTGCATAGAAATAACCTTTCCCGCCAGCATAAACGTATGCATCGTTTTCTGGGTCCACTTGAATGTGGGTTGCATTGTCCGTGCCAGAAATCTTCGTCCACGAAGAGCCGTTGTTGTCAGAATAGAAGATGCCGCTCTCGCCAGGACCAGGAATCACAAAGTAGCGGTAAGTTCCATTCTTCTTGGTGATGGCGCACTTACCCTCGTTGGCTGCCTGCGCCGCAGCACCGGAATAGTAAGGGTTGGTGTAAGAATATGTGGTGGATGCCGACATTTTCTTCCAACCATTGTAGCCCGAAGTGGTATAATAGAAACCCGTGTTGGCGACACGCATCATCACCTTCGTATCTTTGCTGTAGTAGTTGATACCGCCGGTTGTGCCTGGTGCAGGGTCATGTATCTGTGCGAACGAATGGATGTCCTTATGGATGAATCCCGTATAATCTCCGATTACTGAAAGCACATCACCGCCCGGAACACTGACCAAATCCAACGCTACGGTTTCCTCCAATCCGTTCACGTCAAAATAGAAAGTTGGAGTCTTATCGCACCATATATTGTTGCAAGTGAAAATTCCGTTGCCGGATCCGAAAGAGACCTTGTTGTCATCCTGTGGGTCGAAGCACACTGTACCGCACCAGTGGATGGCATAGCCCGGAATCCAAGAAACACCATTGTTGGTGATAGTGAAATTATCCTGAAGTTTACGCCAGTTCTTACCGCCATCGGTGGATGTCCAGAAAATATCGCCGTTAGCCTTGCTGCCATTGTCCCAGTTCTGAGAAACCCAAGTACTGTTTGTGGAAACCACTAACTTATTGGCATCCTTTGGAGATACTGCAACATCTCCAAACGCAAAACCTGTTGCTGGAGAGATGTTCTCCGCTTTCTTAGTAGTAGGATTGTAACGGTAAATGGCACCATTCGAACCGTATGCCTTTTTATCTGAATATGCGATTAAAAGGTTACCCGCAGGATCCATCTTCATACGGCAAGGAATGTAGTTGGTTGGCAACGCACCGACTGTCGACCAGCTTGAGCCTCCATCCTCAGACACGTACACATTGCTTGTGTTAAGCTCCGAAACACCCACGAAGATACGCTGCGTCTTGCCTCCGCTCTTGCTCGAACCATCAAAGACAACCGCCGTAACACCATTTTCATCGGAAGTGGTTGCGTATGTGGCAGCCTCCCAACTTGGCCATTTCACAGAGTTTTTGTAGACTGAAGGGAATGATGAAACAGCCGTCCAGTTGGCTCCGCCATCCTCGCTCTTGATGAGTGGGGTGCGTACACGACCGCCGCAGTACACGATGTTGCTGTTGTTAGGATCCACTGCGATGCGCTCGCCGCAGTTACGACCATCACCGTTACCATGGACATAAATCAAACTTGACACATCGGAGGTGGTGAATGTCTTACCCCCATCCTTGGAGAACATCACCGCAGTTTTCTGCGAACTCAAGTATTGGCAACCGCCAAGCAAATAGATATTCTGCTCGTTGCTTGGGTCGATGGCTACAGCCTCGATACTGTACAATCCCTTGTTTGCCTCCGAGATGAAATTAGTGATTGGCTGCCAAGAGCAATCGGACGCACGCCACTTGTACGCGCCGCCCACATCCGTGCGGGCAATCTTCGTATTGCCACTGGCAATGATACCCGGCACGAAACCGCCACCACCAACAGCCAACGTACCGTATGTATAATCGGCAATGTTCTTGCACACCTCTGAAACAAGTGCTTCTGAGCAGGAAACCGCATCAGACTTGTCTGTCACATACCGCACATTGTCAATGTAGATTGTACCAGACGCACTCGAACTCGGACCTATGTACAACATTGCCGACTTAGACGCATTATAACTCGTAAAATCAAAGTATAACGTAGTCCACTTAGACTTCACCGCATCTAAGTAGAGATCCTGGTCAGAAGCTGCGGAGTAGCACTTAACAACACACTCCTCCGTGGTGTAGACATCTACTGCGACATACTTCTTCGAGAGGTCTTCCTCGCACCAATATCCCTGCACACCCCAATCACTTGACGATATGCAGAAGCAATTATCAGAAGTATTACCACACTTGTATGGGTTGGAAACGATACCCGTTTTTTCGTCTACGCAATTCCAACCGCTCCACGCCTCCGCAGAACTTGCATCCTCAAAGGTTACAGTGGCTCCGAATACGCTGAACGCCGTCGACGCTGCCAACAACGCCGCAACGATTTTTTTTGCATTGATTGTATTCATCTTGCTCATTTATATTTATGGTTTTTTATTCATTAGGGGGTGATTACTTCTTCTCCGTCACGCCAGAAATCTGGAGTACAGGGCGTTTGCCCGACGAATTAGAGTAGACCTTGATAGACTTGTGGAACGTGCCACTCACCTTGCTTTGGTAGTAGACATGCACAGAACCAGTGTCGCCAGGAGCAACGGGACGTTTCGTCCAAGTCGGCGTCACACAACCGCACGATGGCACGGCATCTGCCACCACCAAAGGTGCATCGCCCTCGTTCTTAAACACAAAAATATGGTCGGACGTTTGCCCCAACACATTGTCTTTTATCTCGAATGATGTCTCCTCGAAAACGATCTTCGGCTTTGCACTCGCCGTGAATCCGCTCAAAAGAACGGCAGGCAGCAAAAAAGTAAATAGTTTTCTCATACTACTTTATTTTGTTTAAATAAGGCGAGTTCCCTCGCCACGTTTTTTTCATCAAAGGACAGAAAAGCCATCCCCTCGCCGACAAAACTAATGAAAAATGGCAAACAATCACTTATAAAAAACAAAAAACACCGCAAAAACCAGACAAACGAATGCCGCAATGTGATTCCACTGCAACGCCTCGCCCCGGAACATAAATGTTGTGATAACCGAAAAGACAGTGATGGAGACCACCTCCTGAATTACCTTCAGCTGCACCAACGAAAACGGACCGCCCGTAATCTGCGAGCCACAACGGTTGGCGGGAATCATAAAGCAATACTCAAAAAAAGCCACACCCCAACTGCACAAAATGACCAATATCAGCGGCCAATCCGTTGAGATTTTCATCTCCTGAAGTTTCAAATTTCCATACCACGCAAATGTCATAAACACATTTGAAACCATCAGCATCAGCACCGTGCCGAGCATTCTCATCTCCATTTTTTCCTTGTTTTATTTTTTCTTTGCATTACGTTTTTTCGAGGATTTCATGCTCGCCGCCGTATTCCCGTCAGCACCGCGTTTCCTGTGCAAAGCACTGTCATACGATTTTGGGGACGACAACACCTCCAACGCTTTCTTGAAAATGTCGCTCTCCATATTCATTATCTGAAAATACTCGTTGGAACTCCACAAGTCGCGTGCAAGACTTGCCTTCACCTGCTTCTTTATCAGGTTCTTGGAGATCTCAAACTGGGCGGAGTCGAATTTTACTTTCTCTTTCTCACCGTCTGCCACCAAACGCTCCAAATCGGCATTGGTCAAGTCAAACTCTTTCTTATATTTTTCAAAGGATGCCTTCTTGGCTTCCTCGTCCAAATCCTTGGTTGGATAGGCGGTTTGAAGTGCGCTGCGGTTCTCCTCCAAATAATGAATGATGAACTTGTTCATCACCCCTTTTGCCACAAGGGAGCGGTGGTAGGTGGTATATTTTGCAGTATCCAACGGCACGAAAAGGTCGGGCATAATACCGCCACCGCCATAAATAGGGCGTTTCAACTCAAGAGTGTAGAATTTGAGCGAATCTGGGAACGTGATGCTGTCCTCGTGCATCAACTCGCCATGGTTATACCGTTCGATAAGGTCGTTTCGGTAGTTTTTGATGTTGTCTTTGTACGGACGCTGGATGCACCTGCCCGACGGCGTGTAATATCGCGCAGTGGTGAGGCGAATCTGCGAACCATCCGGAAGGTTTATCATCTTCTGCACCAATCCCTTACCATACGTGCGACGCCCTACGACAACGCCCCTATCCCAATCCTGGATAGCCCCCGTTACAATCTCGCTGGCAGAGGCTGACCCCTCGTCTACCAACACCACAAGTTTCCCATTGAAGACATCACTTTTCCCCGAAGCGGAATAATTCTCACGGGGCTGCGCCTTACCTTCCTGATAGACAATCAGCTTTCCATCTTTCAAGAAATTATCCACAATGCCGATGGCTGCCGACATAAAGCCACCACCATTGTCTTGAAGGTCGATGATGAGGTTCTCCATCTTCTGACGCTTGAGTTTCGCCAATGCGTCATCAAACTCCTGCAGTGTGGTGCTGGAGAAACGATCCACCTTGATGTATCCCGTCTTATCGTCCACCATATACGAGGCGTCCACGCTGTACAAAGGTATCTTATCGCGCATCACGCGAAACTCGATCAAGTCTGGCTCGCCGCGGCGCATCACCTTCAGAGAGACCACCGTTCCCTTTGGTCCGCGTATACGTTTCTGAATATCAACATTTTGCATCTTCATACCTGCGATGAGCGTGTCGTTGACATAGATGAATCTGTCGCCGGCCATGATTCCGACCTTCTCGGACGGCCCCCCCGAAACAGTTTGCACAACAAGCAACGTGTCTTCCACCATCTGAAAAACGACACCAATTCCATCAAAACTTCCCTCTAACGGTTCGCTCTCTCTTTTCAGATTTTCTTTTGATATATAAGAGGAGTGTGGGTCAAGACTATTAAGCATACCCCTTATGGCATCCTCTGCCAACTTCTCCGTTTGGGTGGTATCAACGTAATATTGGTTGATCACATACGTCACATAGCCCAATTTTTGTATGTTCACATCCGAAAACTGGGCGAAGCATAACAATGGCGCAAACAACGCCCAACAAAAAAATCCTAAACGTTTCTCCATAATTTTTTCTAAAACGTACACATTAGCATACGCAAAGTTAGGATAATAATAGCAAAGGCGGAAATAAAATCAAAGGACATCGGAAACAAAAAAATCTGACAGATGTTGCAGAATCTTATACCTTTGTACAACATCAAAATGATTTTCACTATGAGCAATTCATACGATTTCAGAAAAGACCGTCATTTCTTCTTCGTGGGCGTGGCTGGCACAGGCATGAGCGCCATCGCACAATACCTCAACGGGGTGGGCAAAACCGTGTCGGGCAGCGACCGTCTGTTTGGCAAGACGGAGAAACTGCCCATCCAAGGGCAACTCGAGCAAATGGGCATCCACTGCTTCAACCAAGATGCCTCGGGACTGACCGCCGACGTGGATGTTCTGGTGGTTTCCACCGCCATAGAGGAGACGAACGTGGAGATGATGAAGGCGAAGGAACTGAACATTCCCATCATCAAACGCTCGGAACTGTTAGCCTCCATCTCGCGCACGAAACGGACAATTTCCGTGGGCGGAACGTCCGGGAAATCGACCACCACCGCAATGATATTCCACATTTTGGAGAAAAACGGCTATTCACCCTCGCTTATGAGCGGAGCCGGACTCTCCTATCTGCAAGAAAAAGGGCTTCCAGGGAACGCCTGGGTGGGCAAAAGCGACTGGCTTGTCATCGAGGCGGACGAATCGGACGGCTCTATCGTCAACTATACTTCGGAGGTTGCCCTCCTGCTGAATATGGACCGCGACCATAAAGAATACGACGAGCTGACAAGGCTATTCGAGACATTCAGAAGCAATACCACGGGAAGGTTCATTGCCAACCAATCCCACCCTAAAAGTGCACAACTATCAGTCAACAAGGATTTTGATTTTGGAGTCGACACACAATGCGGATTCAATGGAACGGATTTCTTGCAAAGTGGTTTCGCCATTTCATTCAAATGCAACGGAACGGAAGTGAGAATCCCTGTCATCGGGAAACATAATATGGAAAACGCTCTTGCTGCCATTGCCGCATGCAGTGCCGTGGGCGTTTCCGTCGGAGGGTGCGCCGCCGCACTGACCAACTACACCGGCATTTACCGCCGCACACAGTTGGTGGGTATGTCACCCAATGGGGTTACCGTGGTTGACGACTTCGCCCACAACCCCGCCGAAGTGGTTTGTGCAATCAAGGCTTGCCAGACCGTCGGGAAGAGGGTCTTTGCGTGGTTCCAACCCCACGGATTCGGTCCGCTGAAATTTATGCACAAAGAACTTGAACAGACCGTACCCCAGGCCTTGCGCAAGAGCGACGTGCTTCTCCTCTCCGATGTCTACTACGCCGGGGGGACTGTTACCAAAGAGGTTACCGCCGCCGACGTCGCACACGAAATTTCAAAAACAAACCAGCAGATGCGCTTCTTTCCAAATAGAGACCAGATGATTCCATTCCTCAAAAAGGAAGTCGGCGAAGGCGATGTGATTCTCACTATGGGGGCGAGGGATCCATCACTTTCCGATTTTGCAAATGAGATTTTGAAAGCGATTTCAGAACGATGACTCGCCATAAAAAAGGGTAGACTCACACGAGCCTACCCCTATTATTTCTAAAATCTCAGGATCAATAAATTTTCAACCGCTGACCGATATAGATTTTATCGCTCCGCATATTGTTCCACTTTTTGATTTTTGCGACAGACACATGGCGACGTTGGGCGATAGACGAAAGCGTATCCCCTTTTTTCACAACATACGTTCCCTTCTTCACAGCACCTTTTGACCCTTTGAAATAAGGATCGGCAGCGGCAGGCAAAACCACCACTCGGGTCAGCACATTGAACGAATCTTTCTTGTAGGCCATAATGGAATCCTTCATCTCTATGAAGTTTCCAGAAAGAGCCTGCGGCAAACACAACGTGTACATCTGCCCATTTCCTGGAATGATATCCTTGCGATACTGCGGATTCAGGTTGCGAAGCACCTCTATGTCGATGTTCAACACTCCGGCAATCTGGCCAAGGTGCATTCTCTCTTTGAGCATAATCGTGTCGCACACCGCAGGGACTTCCACTTGAGCCGGACAAATTCCATGCTCCTTGTAATAAGTCATTGCATAAGTGGCTGCGATGAAAGCAGGGACGTAACCCCTCGTTTCCTTCGGAAGGTAAGGATAAATCGCCCAATAGTCCTTCTTCCCATTTGCCCGCTTAATGGCCTTGTTCACGTTGCCAGGTCCGCAATTGTATGCGGCAATCACAAGCGACCAATCATCGTACATTTTGTATAAGTCGCGCAAGAATCGCACTGCGGCGTGGGTAGATTTGATGGGATCTCTACGTTCGTCAATCAGGCTATTTCCCTGCAGACCGTAGATTTTTCCAGTGCCGTACATAAACTGCCACAAGCCCGATGCTCCTGCCACCGAGAAGGCTCGAGGGTTCAACGCCGACTCTATCACCGGCAAATACTTCAATTCTAACGGCAATCCATACGAATCTAAGGCGTGTTCGAATATCGGATAATAGTAATTGCCCATCCCGAGCATATACTCCATCTGCTTGCGTTTCTTAACCGTATACAATTCTATGAATTTCTTCACAATGGGATTGTAGACAAGTTCAAAGACGGACGGAATCTGTTGTAAGCGAGCGATATAAACGGAATCTGACAATACGCCGACGCTGTCCTTCACGCAATCCCGACCCTCCTTTACGCCATGGAACAGACTCAGCAGATTCTCCAATTTATTGTCAAAATCAATGGGGAACACATCCGAACCACTATGCGTTTTATAATCGGTGGAATCTACTTCTGCCAAAATAGAATCCAATACGAGTTCATCCTCCTCATACACATCTACTGGGATTGTGTCGTTTTCCTGCGCCAACGCTCCAACACAGAGTAACGGGAAAACCAACACCCCAAAAAATCTTTTCATCTTTTAGTTTTATTTAAACTGGAAACTACACTGCAGACCCACAATTGCCGAATTGCGACTCTCCACATCGTTTCCGAATCCATATACATTGATGACGGGTTCTAATCTAAGCGACAAGTCATCCGTCACAGAAAAATCATACAAATGCGCATCCACAAAGGCATCGATAACACTCACCATATAGAATGCCACCAACCCGAACGTGCTCAAATCGCGATACCTACGATAACGCGTTGTCTTCGACTTCAACGTAGAGGCAAGCCACGACTGCGTACCATCATACTTCGGGAAGAGGTCCATATAACTTTGAGTCGACGGGTCATTGTCCAAAATATCCCGATACGCATTGTGGTAGGAGTTGTACATCCGTCCATTCCAACCAATGAAATACGAGAATGTGAGTAAACCACCATACAAAATCGGGAGTTTCCAATAACTTCTGTTGTATATCTGCCCTAAACCTGGGCATACAAGCGCATACCAAGTGGCGCGCCGAGGGTCTGGCTTGAAATATTCGTATGCGTAACGATCTTTTTTCCATTTCTCCTTCTGTGCCGACTGCGACGAATCCTCTATCACTGCCACCTCGCCTATGGAAGGGGCAGGCACGACTTGGACAGTATCCATCAAAACCGCTTCGTCCGCCCACACACCCGCACTGCGGGAAAGGCAGAATAAAGAGAACAGCAATATGCGGAAGAAAGATTTCAATGAATTATTCTTGGTGGATGGAATCAAAAATCTCCATAATTTTGGCAAACTCATCATCGTTTTTGAACGGAATCGTGATCTTGCCTTTTCCTTTACTATTCACCGCCAATGCGACATCAGAGCTGAATAAAGAGGAGAGTCTGTTTTTCAAGTCCACATAACCCTCCGGAGTTTCGGTAGATTTAGGATCTTTCGGCGATTTCTCCGTTCCCAAGCTTTTCACCAACTCCTCCACTCTACGGACGGACAAGCCTTCCTTCAAAATCATCTCATAGATTTTCAATTGGATGACAGAGCTTTCTGTGCCAAGCAACGCACGCGCATGTCCCATATCTATCTTCTTCTCCTTCAGTCCCATCTGGACTTCAGCAGGCAACCGGAGCAAACGCACATAGTTGGAAACTGTGGCGCGCTTCTTGCCCACGCGACCGCTCAACTGCTCTTGCGTGTAGTTTCCCTGCTCCATCAAGTTTTGGTAGGAAAGCGCAATTTCAATGGCGTTCAAGTCCTCGCGTTGAATGTTCTCAATCAACGCCATCTCCATCACCTGCTCATCAGACGCATCGCGTACATACGCCGGGATGGTTTCCTTCTCCGCCAACTTTGAAGCACGGAAGCGACGCTCGCCGGCAATAATCTGATATTTTCCTTCGGCAACCTTGCGCAACGTAATCGGCTGAATCACACCAAATTGACGGATAGACTCTGCCAATTCCTGCAATGCTTCCTCGTCAAACTCTCGGCGAGGCTGGTCAGGATTGGCTTCAATCTCCGATATCGCTATTTCATTGATGGAAGAGGCTCCATCCGCTTTCACATCATCGCCAAACAAAGCATTCAGACCACCCCCTTTTTTAAAGGACGAAGTATCAATATCCATATCGTCTAAGCCACTGTTCAGGCCTCCAAAATTTTTCTTTGCCATTTTATGCCTCCTCGGAAGTTTCTGATTCTGCGTTTCTCTCCAACAACTCCTGCGCCAACTGCATATAGCAAAGCGCACCCTTCGACTCTGCATCGTAGGTTACAACAGGCTTGTGAAAACTTGGAGCTTCACTCAATTTGATGTTGCGTGGGATGATCGTCTTGAACACCATATCGTCGAAATGCGAGCGAACATCCTCCACCACCTGGTTATTCAGCCTTGTGCGAGGATCATACATAGTAAGAAGGAATCCCTCAATCTCCAAGTCTGGATTCAATTTTGTTTTAACCAACTTAATGGTACTCAACAATTTAGAGATACCCTCCAAGGCGAAAAATTCGCACTGCACGGGAATGATCACCGAGTCGGTCGCAGTGAGCGCATTCAGCGTGATCAGACCTAACGAAGGTGAACAGTCGATGAAGATAAAGTCATACTCGTCTTTCAACGGGGTCAAGGCTTTCTTCAAATACATTTCTCTGTTCTCAAAAGAAACCAACTCCACCTCCGCGCCGACGAGGTTGATGTGGGAAGGTATGATTTTCAGATTGTCTAATTCCGTATCCAGAACGGCATCGTGCGGGTCGATCGTACCGATAAGGCACTCATAAACCGTTTTGTCAGGATGCTCTAATCGGCGGACATCATATCCGAACGTCGAAGAAGCATTGGCCTGAGGATCGGCATCCACAATCAGCACCTTGTTTTCCAGCACTGCTAATGAGGCTGCAAGGTTCACTGTTGTAGTTGTCTTACCAACCCCACCCTTCTGATTTGCTAACGAAATTATCTTTCCCATAAAAATCCTTTTTTATTGCTTCGCAAATATAGTATTTTTTTATGACTACATATAGGCGGCGGCAAACGCCCGAACATGCGTTTCGGAGGATAATAGACTGATTTTCACGCTACGCAAAACTTATTAACTTTTGATTGTTGAAAACTCAGCCGAAGTTGTTAATTAATCCCGGAATCGCCTCGTCAAATCGCCATATTGCTCTATTCTCCTATCGCGCAAGAATGGCCAAATGCGCCGCACATCCTCCGAACGCTCCATCGGGATTTCAACCACCTGCTCCCGCTCCTCGTCGGATGGGAATTGGGACAGCAACTCGCCCTGCGGACCAGCCACGAAACTGCTACCCCAAAACGAGATTCCCCCCGTCGCCCCGGATGGGTCTGGCTCATACCCCACTCTATTGACGGTTACAACCGGCAAGCCATTGGCCACGGCATGCCCTCGCTGCACTGTCAGCCAAGCATTCTGCTGACGCGTTTTTTCATCTTCAGCGTCTGTGCTTTCCCACCCTATCGCCGTAGGGTAGATCAGCAACTCAGCCCCAGCCAAAGCCATCAGACGCGCTGCCTCGGGGTACCACTGATCCCAGCACACCAAAACGCCCAATGTGCCGACAGATGTTTTTATCGGATTGAAACCCAAATCGCCCGGCGTGAAATAAAATTTCTCATAATACGCAGGATCATCTGGAATGTGCATTTTCCTGTATTTTCCAGCAATCGAACCATCTTTTTCTATCACAACCGCCGTGTTATGGTAAAGTCCGACAGCACGTTTTTCAAACAATGACAACACCAGCACGATGCCCAACTCTTTCGCCAATGCGCCGTAAAAGTCGGTCGACGCTCCCGGAATGGTCTCTGCCAAATCAAAATTATTGACATCTTCCGTCTGACAGAAATACAATCCGGCGTGCAACTCCTGTAACACAACAAGTTGCGCACCCTGCTCCGCACATCGGCGAATCTTTTCCGCCAAACGGCTTCTATTGTCCAATAAATCAGGGACATTATGCTGCTGAATCAAACCTACTTTCATAGCTATCTTTTTTATTTAGACGACAATACACACTCTGGCAACTGCATCGTAACGCAATGCAACGAGCCATGCTGTCTTATTAATACTGAACAATCTATACCGACAATCTCCCTGTCAGGAAACGCATCTTTCAAATTTCGCAACGCCACCTCGTCCTCCTGGCAATGGTATGTCGGCACTAACACTGCTCCGTTGATTATCAAGAAATTGGCATACGTTGCTGGCAACCTCTGCTCGTCTTCGTATTGTGCGGTTGGCATCGGGAGCGGAATCAAAATATAGGGGGTACCGTCTAATTTTCTGAACGATTTCAGTTCTTTTTCCATCTCCAACAACTCTTCGTAATGCTCGTCATTCGCATCCTCACACCGAACGTAGGCAATGGTATCTGCGCTGCAAAAACGAGCCAAGGTGTCGACATGGCTATCGGTATCATCGCCAGCCAAATAGCCATGGTTGAGCCACAAAACCCGCTGTAATCCAAACACGTCTTTCAAAAAAGCCTCGGCCTCTTCCTGGGAAAAATTGTTCCGATTGACCGAAAGCAAACACTCCGACGTGGTGAGCAACGTACCTTCCCCATCCGACTCAATGCTGCCTCCCTCCAAAACATACCGCAACATCGGGAAATAGCCAATGTTAGGCGAGAAAGCGTCATTGTCATACAACGTCCTTGTGATTTGATTATCGTAATTGGAAGCGAACTTCAAACCCCAACCATTAAACTGGAAATCACACAACACAGGCTCACCATCTGCCATAATCGTTATCGGACCGTGGTCTCTCGCCCAAGTGTCATTTGTACAGACCTGTCTGAACACGATTCTGTCTGCGATGTCGCCCAACAGGCTGCGGACAGACTCCTCGTCTGCACAAACAATGAGCAAGCGTTCCCTCTTGGCAATCTCACGAGCGATGGCGACGTAACACTCCGTCACATCCTCAAGGATATAATTCCAATCCGTATTTTTATGTGGCCATGTGAGCATCACGCCGCTCTGGCGCGCCCACTCCGGCGGCAAAACAATCGACATAATTCTCTTTTATATAGAATAAGGTATGGGGATGCCCCGATGAGGCTTCTCCATACCTTAAAAATTTTCACCAAAACGCCTTCAATCAGCGGATATATTCAAAACCGGTGTATGGCACCAAAGCCTTCGGCATACGGATGCCCTCCGGTGTCTGGTTATTCTCTAACAAAGCAGCCACGATGCGTGGAAGTGCCAATGCGCTACCATTCAGTGTGTGGCAGAGTTGCGCTTTTTTGTCAGCTCCCTTGTACCTGCACTTCAAGCGATTGGCTTGGTAAGTGTCGAAGTTGGATACAGAAGAAACCTCCAACCAACGTTTCTGAGCCTCAGAGAACACCTCGAAATCGTAGCATGTAGCAGCGGTGAAACTCATATCACCACCGCAAAGATGCAAGATTCTGTATGGAAGTTCCAACTTTTTCAGCAAGCCTTCCACATGGTCTAACATTTCCTGATGAGACTGTTTGGAGTGTTCTGGCGTGTCGATTCTGACAAGTTCTATTTTAGAGAACTCGTGCAAACGGTTCAATCCACGGACATCCTTGCCATACGAGCCAGCCTCACGGCGGAAGCACTGCGTGTAGGCGCAATTCTTGATCGGGAGATCCTTCTCATCCAAAATCACATCTCGGTAAATATTGGTTACCGGCACCTCGGCAGTCGGGATCAAATAGAGGTCGTCTACCTCACAATGGTACATCTGTCCTTCCTTATCGGGAAGTTGCCCTGTTCCGAATCCAGATGCTTGGTTGACAACGGTTGGCGGCATAATTTCCAAGTAACCTGCGTTGCGAGCCTCGTCGAGGAAGAAGTTGATCAGCGCACGCTGCAACCTCGCACCCTGACCCTTGTAGACAGGGAAGCCGGCACCCGTGATTTTCACACCCAACTCAAAATCAATCAAATCATATTTCTTAGCTAACTCCCAGTGCGGAAGAGCATCCTCGCGCAAAGTTTCTATCTCGTTGCCAGTTTTCACCACAAGGTTATCCTCTGCGGTTTTGCCGTCAGGCACATCGTCATACGGCATATTAGGAATGGTGCAAAGAATCGCGTTGATCTGCTCCTGCGATTTATCCATCTCAGCCTGCAAATCCTTTGTTTTCTCTTTCAGTGAAGATACTTTGTCTTTCGCCGTCTGCGCCTCATCCTTCTTACCTTCTTTCATCAATTGTCCGATACTCTTGGACAATGAATTCACCTCCGACAAAATCGCATCCAACGAGGCTTGCGATGCCCTGCGGATTTTATCCAACTCCAAAACCTTGGCAATCGGCTCCTTTGCGTCAAACTGCTTGCGAGCCAACTTGCGGACCACCTCGTCCGGATTCTCCGTGATAACCTTCAACGTCAACATAACTCTTCAATATATAGTAGTTACAATATTCAAAAAATCAACGCACAAAAATAATGGAATCCAAGCGCATTTCATAAACCAATGAGGAATATTCTTTTATCGAAATTTCCTTTCCACCGTATGTGCAACTTTTCCCTGACGCACCGAACATCAGGTAATATGGAATGTAATATTTGCAAGTGGAGCCTTGGTGAGTGTGCCGCAGACCAATCTGCAAGCCTTTCTGCAATTCCTCCATGGCGATGGTGTCCGTCTTAGAGATGAACTGCGTGCCGTCTATCAAAAATCCATCGTAATGGATGCATACGGTATCGTTTTCTCCTGGCTTCACCGTCTGGGCTGCCGTCAGCACCTCATAAAGCAATCCCGATGGGTCCGACTTCACATTCTCCCGTTCTCTGACCTCCGCTAAATAAAATTCTCCGTTCTCCTTATTCTCCTGTATCTCGGCAATCACATCCTCCGTTTCATCATCACTTCCACACGCCGGCAAAACCGCCAAGGGGAGCATCAGGAGAAGGCCGACAATGTATTTTCTTTCAAGAAACCTCATCTGCATATATATATTATTCTGTTTCATTGACTTATCTTCCTTATCAATGTCATGCCGTCGCGTACGGGGACAATCACCTTCTCCACCCGACAATCCGAGGCGATCATATCATTGAAGCGTTTTATTCCGATGGTTTGGGCATCGTGCGATTCCTCCAAAACATGGCCATCCCACAACGTATTGTCTGCAATGATAAGTCCACCGACCCGAAGCTTTGGCATCACCACCTCATAATACCGATCATAATGCCGTTTGTTCCCATCCATAAAAACAACGTCAAACACACCCTCCAAACCAGGAATAACCTCGCTGGCATCCCCGATGTGCAAGTGTATTTTATCAGAATATCCGCTTTTTTCGAACCGTTCGACAAGAAACTCCTCCATTTCATCATTGATTTCAATCGTGTGAAGTTCGCCGTCTTGCGGAAGCGACTCTGCCATACAAATCGCTGAATAACCCGTGAAAGTGCCGATTTCAAGAATCCTCTTTGCCGACATCATCGCACAAAACATCTTCAGCATCCGCCCTTGCAGATGCCCCGAAAGCATGCGCGGCTTTAACGTATAGAGGTTGGTGTCGCGCACCAACCCTCTAAGATATTCTGGCTCAGCGTCAATGTGAGCCAAAATGTATTTTTCGATTTCTTCTGAATTAAGTTCCATAATGGGGACTTAGCGGCAGATTACCAGTAAACGACAGGACAAGGATACTTCTCGTGTTTACGAATAATGTAAATCAAATTTATCTCGTGCGCCCAAGAACCGTTTTTCTGGGTTCGCGCCGTGAACAAGTCATAAACGTACGTGAACTGGAAACTACCGAACTGCAAACCTGCCATAAAAGACGGCGTATAAACGTCGTCAAAATCAGACTTGAAAGCGACGCCGACAATCAGCGGACTGTACAGCAAACCGACGCCTGCGTAGAAATGCTGGTTCTCGCCCTGCAACTGATAGTAGACATTGGTAAAGAGGTAATTGCTTGACAGATCCGACCGGCCGAACAAACCATTCTTTGACAACAAATCCTTGTAGTAACTTGCGTGGACGGAGAGTTTACGGTTCAACACATTGGCTGTCTTATCGATAAAACCGTTTTTAGGCTCACCAATGTGGTAGACTGCGACACCGAATGTGAGCATATTCTCAATCACAAACGAACCACCAGCAGAGAAATCGGCAAACACGCGCGAATCATTAGGAATATCCTCGGATGTTTCCTTCACCAATTTTCGGTAGTAGGACGACCATTGGTCTTCAAACTCGAAGCCATCGCCCAAAAAATTGGCGAACAACGCCGCCTGAACTCCCAAACGAATGAAATAGTGCGGCTTCAACCGGATGGTATGAGCATAAACCAAATCAAACTCATTCTGCTGATAGCCGCCGCCACCCATATTGTCATACGTATAGGCAAAACCCACGGAACACATCTGCTTGTAGAAATTCTGATCATACGAAGCACGCACCGTATGGAATTTATTACCCAGAGCCGGCCAATGTTGCCGGTAGTTCAGTCCGAAACGGACAGAGTTGGCAGCACCCGCCAACGACGGGTTCAAACTAAACGGGGTCGTATTATGGCTCGTCAAAGAGTAGTCTTGTGCAAACGCACTGAACGTAAAACAACACACTCCCAACAACACTCCAAGTATAAGTCTTCTCATCTTCAACTGTTATCTTATGATTGTGACTAATCCTTTCTTATCTCCTTCTTTATCTATCCCTTTGTAGTTGCTTGAGTAGGTTGCAGACCAACCGTAAACACCTTGCGGACACGGTTCACCGTTCTCGTAAGTTCCTTCCCATTCGTCCTTAAGGCTTTCTCCCTTGAAGACGATTTTTCCGGTTCTGTCATAGATGATGAACTGGAAATGTTCAATGAACTCACCTCCCTGGAAACGGAACAAATCATTCAATCCATCGCCATTCGGAGAGAAGGCGGTTGGTGCCCAAAAATCACGCCAGACATAGACGTACGAATTGGTTTCGTACACACATCCTTCCTCGTCTTTGGCTCTCACCACCACTTTGAACGAATCCTCCGTCGAAACGGCATCGGCATCGTAGGTGTGGGAAACATACATACCCTCCAACGCATCCGATCCATCGCCAGGCCGCCAACGCCACTCGGCATTTTGAGGCTTTACTCCATTGAAGTGGACGGTAGGATCGCTCTGCTCTACTATGGCAGGCAGCACTTGTATTCCCATTCCATCGTTACTTTTCGGTTCAACATGAATCGTGTCATAGCCCAAACAACCATTGATGTCTGTTCCTATGACGTAAACGTCCGTTGGTTCCGAAACAAGGCTCTCCAGATCGTATGATGTTGAACCAGTGATAGTTGCGTTATAAGGATCGCTACTATAAGTATAGACCAACGCTCCTTCTGCGCTCAACACGATAGTTGATGGAGACCCAGGGCAGCCACTCTTGCTAACTTCCTCCAAAGATACGTTTAAATCTGGATAAACTTCTATCCTTTTACTATTTTTTCCAACACAACCATTATTCATTGTTCCTGTAACAATGAATGACGTGGTAACCTGCAACGGCTGAGTGATAGTCGCTGTGGTGTCTCCTGTACTCCAAACGTAATGATCTGCGCCCACTGCGGTAAGGGAAATGTCCTGATTGCGGCATACGCCAGACGGACTGACTATGGCTACATTCGGTATCGGATTCACCTTTAAATAAATATCCAAGTTGGACGCACAATTGGAACTTGAACCGCTAAGCGTTACCACGGAACTGCGTTGCGGAACGAAGGAGAGTCTGTCCCCCTGCCCGATGATCGCCTGATCCTGCTTCCATGTAAAATTTGTAGCACCTGTGGCGTATAATGAGATGCTTCCGCCTTCGCAAACAGAAGTGTCGCCAGTAAAACTGATGACAGGAGGCTCAATGGTGCTAACATCGTGCGTGGCTGAGTTGGAACAGCCGTATGCATCCCACGCAGTCACCTCAAAAGTTTGGTCGGAAGGGACGGCAACAGTTACCGTTTGGTCGCTCTCGCCTGTGTTCCAGACAAACTGAGCCAAATTGCTTCCCGTGGCAGTCAGCGTAACATTGCCCCCCACGCAGACAGTTTCGTGTCCCACAATTCCAACGGATGGCTTTGACCTTACCGTGAAAGGCACAATCAACTTCGTGGTGCAGCCGTCCGAATTTGTTCCGATGACGGACACCGTCGACGAAACGCTCGGTTTAGAGCGGAAATCCTCTCCCTTGACGGTGGCATTCCACATATAGGAATCCGCACCCCGCGCAGTAAGGTAAAGCGTGTCGCCAAAGCAGATGGACGTTGAGCCATCCACCCAAACGTACGGTGCTGCCAAAACCGTAACTGGCACTTCTAATTTTGTGGTACAGCCGTTGGTAGTACCTTCAACCCACAGATTGACACTTCCGCCTGGTTGCGACACCAAAGTGCTCGAAGTGGTTCCATCACTCCATTTATAAGAAGATGCACCCGAAGCGGATATGTTCAGTACTGTTCCGCTACAAATCGTTGTTTTACCATCCACTTTCACCGTCGGATAAGGCAAAGTATAGATGGTGTGTTTCTTTTTCGAAGAGCAACCGAAAGTGGTATCTGTCGCCATCACTACAACCTGTGTGGTGTCTTCTACAAATGTCTCATAGGTAGAGCCCAAGAATCCGCTATCCCACTGGAATGTGCATTTTCCATCTTCCGAAGAGGCGGACAACAAGACTGAAGATTCCTCGCAAACCATTGAAGGTGCTTCAATAGCGAACTCTGGCAGCGGACGCACATTCACCCGATAGGACGCCGACGACACACAATTTTTATCCGAATAGCCCTTCACATAGAATGTTTGGCTGGATGTCAGCGTTTTGTCAATGCTATTGATAACCTCTCCCGTGTTCCACTCGTAACGAGAACCTCCTTGGGCGAAAAGCGAAACCGTCTCGCCCGCACATATTTCTTCCTTTCCTTGGATAATGACAGATGGAACGGGGTTCACCACTATCGGAATGTTCAGTCTGGCCTTGCAATTATTCGTGACTCCCTCCACCCAGTAGGAGGTTGTGCTGAGTGTCGGCACACGCGACACAACGGAGCGTTCCGTTCCATCATCCCAAACGTAGGATTGCGCGCCTTCTACCCAGAGAGACAACTGCTCGCCATCACAGACATCTCGGTTGCCATGGAGGACAAGGTTTGGCGTGGTGTTGACCACCAACCTATACTGCACCGTGTTGGCACAACCATTGGTGTCTGTACCCAAGAGCGAATAGGTAGTTGTTACTGTCGGACCCACCGTCAGCGAGTCGCCATAGTAAATATCTTGCCAAAGATACTCCTCCGCTCCTTTGGCTTTCAACACTGCCATCTGCCCGGCACAAATGGCTTCCGGACCTTCCACCGAAACTTCGGGCAGTTCGTTCACCTTCAACTTAACACATTTCTGCGTTTTGCAGCCGGTCTTTGTATAGGTTCCTGTAACACAATACTCGGCAGATTGCTGTGGGGTGAAGTGCAACGTATCTCCTTCGTACGCGGTACTCCACACATATTTGTCAGCATCGCCCCACACCCACAACTTCGCCGGAGTGTTCAGGCAAACGGAAGAATCGCCCTTGATGAAAACGGATGGCGAAATAGAAACCGCCACATCCACATTCTTGCTGTACGCGCAACTATATTGGTCGATGATGTAGACACTGTACGTTTGGCTCACTTTGGCACGCTCCGTCATAGAGATATCGTGCGAAATGGTATCACCTGCTTGGTTCAACCAGAAAAAGGCATTGCCTACTTGCGACGAAAGGCACGACAAGGCAATCATATCCCCTTGGCAAACATTCTGCTCGCCATCGATGCTCAACTGTGGCAACGGCCGCACTGTTACCGGCTTCGAAATCGACGTGGAACAACCATTGCCCGACACGATTGTCAGCGACACTGTGTAGGCTCCATCTTTCTGATATTCATGAGTCGGATTTTCCTCGGCAGACGAGAAACCATCGCCAAAGTCCCATTTGTATTTCTTGATTTCATCCCTCGCAACAATACATTTACTGGTGAAGTTGACCTTCATATCGCAATCATTCTCGTATGCGAAATCTGCCACAAGGTCGATAGTGGAAAGCACAGTATCGGTCTGGATCCTGGTGCAAGCCTCGTTGGAACCGATCATCTCACAACAGTAGTGTGCGCCATCCACAATTTCGTCGACTGGGATGGTTACCGTGTTCGTCGTAGAAGAGAATGGCGTGCCAGGTTCGTCGCACCGATACCATTTATAATTGACGAAGCCCGTCGGAGCAGTCAGCACAGCGTCATCATTACCGCAGTTTTTAGGTGTGAGTTTTAGCGGCTCGGTCTTTCCCCAAAAATACCCGTATGCTTTGTGGCTACCACCGCCCAATTTCCCGGTGTCATATTTATTGGTAACGAGGCAGTCGTGCGAGATGATTTCAATGCTCACCGTGTAACCTATATAAGAGGTGAGGTCGTAACTCACGGTAGTCCACGGTTGGTAGACGTAATCCTTGGCATACTGCCCCGTCTCGACTTTCGATTCACGGCAATCCGATGGGTTTCTAATCAGCGAGTTGTTGAAACTGGCATTTCCCGAAAACTCCTCGCAAGGCAGCGTGTACTTCTGCCCGGAAGGCGACTCCAGAAGGACGGACACATTGAAAGCCGGCATCTGGTAGGAAGTATGGTTGTCGCCCGTTGGCACGTGTAACACACAAGCATACTTGTAGGTAAAAAGCGTACTTTCCTCCGTCACCGTGAATTTGTACTTGATGCGCTCTGCATAGGCGTACAAAGCATTACGATCGTTCACAGCCTCAGCCTTGCCGGTGTTTTTACCGATTTGTATCACCGTTTCATTATCTGGGTTTACGTAGAAACCGCTACATGCGATGATTGGGTCGGTCGCCCCAAGGTTGCTCGACAGCAAGATGCGGGCTGATTGCCTCGCCTCCGCCTCTGTCACGGGATCCCACTCATACACGTATGTGTACGAATCCTCGTCTTCGGAATCCTGCTCTGGCACATACTTGCCCGTGTAGAGTTCCCAACCATCCAACGTGCCACCAATCTCAAGACCATTGTTTTGGGCGTTCGCATCAAAGGACAACGAACTGAGTGACAACAGAAAACTTGTGATGCATAATAAACGCGTTAATCTCGTATTCTTCATGATACCAATAACGTAACTCCGCCAACAAACGCCACAATAAACCTCTCTTCCAAGGCGGTTAAAAAATTAGACTCTCTAATTAAAACAAGTCCAAAAACTGTGCCAATTTAACATTTATTTTGTCAATAACCGAAAGAAGCGACTAAAAACAGCAATAACGAATCAAGAAATTCAACGAACGTTCGTTTTCATTCAACAAAAGTTCAAATTAAAATACCAATTTTCAGCGAAAAGATTTTCCTGATGAGATGGTCGTCTACATTTCCGGGGTGAAATCAAAAATAAAGGGGCGACGGGTTCATCTCCCATCACCCCTTGTAGTAGTCGCACCGCGATTAAGTTAAACTCCGTAATATAAGATTTAGATGTGTATCAGCCTTTGTAATCCGCCCGTGCCACGAGGGCAAACCCGAAGGTTGCGGCCCGCCATTGACTGACAGAGGACATCTATGATTGTTTTTCAATTTGTTAAGTTTAACAATCTTCGGATACAGTGCGACTTTATATCCTACAGCCTTGCCTCTGACGACAAGCTTTGATAATGCGTTCAAATATCTCTTTCACTACCCCAAAGGTAATCCTTATAATCTATTTCTCAAAAGAAATAAATATTGTTTTTTCCGTTTTTTTGTCTTACATTTTTGCCGCAAGAAACAAAAAACTTAACCATCTGATAATCAGTATGTCTTCTACATTATACCTTATTCCGAACACGCTTGGCGAGTGTGCCATCAACCGCGTTTTACCCGACTATAACGTGGAAATCATTCGTCAGATAAAACATTTCATTGTAGAAGATGTGCGGACGACCCGCCGTTTCCTCAAACGCGTGGACGCTAAAATCAATATCGACGAGTTACAATTTTACACTCTCAACAAGCATACATCACCCGAGGAGATAAGCTCCTACCTTCGTCCCATTGAAGACGGGTGTGATATGGGTGTCATTTCGGAGGCGGGTTGCCCTGCCATTGCAGACCCTGGCGCGGAAATCGTGAAAATAGCACAGAAGAAAGGCTACAAGGTAGTGCCGTTGGTTGGTCCTTCGTCCATCTTGCTTTCGCTGATGGCATCTGGATTCAACGGACAGAGTTTCGCCTTTGTTGGCTATCTCCCTGTAAAAGACGGAGAACGCCCCGCTCGCATCAAACAATTAGAGAAACGAGCACATAGCGAAAAGCAATCGCAAATTTTCATTGAAACCCCCTACCGCAACAACAAATTGTTTGAGGAACTGCTCTCGGTGTGCCTACCATCCACAAGTCTGTGCGTGGCGTGCGACATCACTCTCGAAAGCGAGTTCATCAAATCAAAATCCATCGCGGAGTGGAAGAAAGGCAAGGCTCCCGACCTCAGCAAACGTCCGTGCATCTTCATCCTCTACTGACACCTTATATATATGGGAATGAAATTGAAAATAACATAAATGATAAAAACAATGGGAAAGGAAACTACAAACCAACAGATAAGTTTAGAAGAGTTCAAGAAGCAAGCAGAAAAATGGCTTCAAGAGGTGTATCCGAATTTAACAGAGGGGAAAGAAGAATTACTGAAGAGGATAGAGGAAGACTCAGAGGAATTCTGGGAAGACAATTGGAGTCCGCAAGCCATGATGACAGGTATAAGCATGAATCTCGTCTAACTCATACACGGAAAGATGGTGGGGTCAGTACTTTTAATATCGGAAAAGTTGACCCCGCCCTTTTTCATGACATCTTTAAGTGTTGCCAAGAGAGTTATATTTTTCGGATGCCTACCTTTGGAGTACGGATAATGGCTATGAGTTCTTTGCAGAGCAAGCTCTAACAATTAATACAAGAAACTACAATAAGATAAATAATCTATTAAGTACTTATGGAACTGACGAGTTCACAGCTACTGCTATCAATAGCATTCAACGAGGCAAAGATGCAAAAGCAAGAAGCCGTAGCCTCGCTGACTTTGCTAAACGAGAAAGAAGTGGAGAAAACTCTGGACCGATTGGACAAAATAGTAGAAAAATATCAGAGATTCCCAACTCTACAAGAAATAATGGAAATCTTGTGGCCAATACTGAAAGCAAAGAAATAGAAACCTTCACCACTCCTCAAGGCGA
>CAVGRN010000007.1:0-64530 GCA_963631545.1 Paludibacteraceae bacterium
AATTGAATCGTCGGTTCGTTTCGTTTTGATTCTATTACTGTCCGCTAAAACAATATTAACCATCACCCAACCTGTTGAATTAGAGAAGTTGGGTGGTCGGCAAGTTATGTACAAGCCTAAACTTTCGGATGCTTCTTGAAGCATTAATTTCAACTCTTTGTCAGGGCATTAGTTTCTAACCGAAAAAACAAAAATCCACAAAGCCATTATTTGAGGATTCTCATTTTGGGGACGCATTGATGAAGTCAGGAAAAACAAAACGGGATTGAACCAGTTGGTCCAACCCCGCTTTTTCACTTCCAGATCCTGACTACTCCCACTCAATCGTTCCAGGAGGTTTGTGCGTAACATCATACCAGAGAGAGCCTGCCCCCTCGGCAACGAAACGTCCCCAAAGGCCTTTCAGCAATGTCTGGTCAATTTCCGCGAAATTCGCCGTCATAGCTTCGGAACTATTCACCGGACGCATCACAATACAAGGTTTATCCTCCAAACGCAGCGGCAACTGGACAACAGGCATCTGCCAAATCTTCTCGTACAGATCGTTTTCCTGCAAAAACTCCGTGCAGATATTGTCAAACTTGCGGAGCGAATCAAAATGCTTTTTCTCGGCGTACTGCTCCACCAACTTCGGCATTTCGTCCGAAACAGCGCCCACCTGCCAAATCACACGGTTAATCACCTTAAAACGGTTCACCAACTCCGTGCTATACTTCTCACACTCCCGCCAAGTGAGGTTGGGCGTGGTAAGCAAGAATGGCTGGGCGTAAGTTCTGCCGTCGCCCTGCACCCCGACACTCTTCACTGGCAAGACCTTGCCCTGAATGTTATGCTCTTTCAAATAGGCATCCAACCCGTCGACATCCGTGTTGGAGGCAAACTCGCCAGTAGCGTCAGAGCAAAGCAGACGAACGCCCAAACCAGGGCCAGGGAATGGGTGGCGCCACACCAAATTGTGCGGTATGCCCAACTCTTCGCCCAACATACGCACCTCGTCTTTGTACAAGTCTGCCAACGGCTCCAATAGCAATCCCTGCGCCATCAAGTCCATCACCTCTTTCACGCGGTTATGGTGCGTCTTGATCAAGTCTGCGTTCTTCGTTCCACCGCTTTCAATCGTGTCGGGATAAATCGTGCCTTGAGCAATCATCCACTCCTTCGGGTCAAGGTTCAGTTTCTTCATTTCTACATCCTTCACCTCCAAGAAAGTTGCGCCGATGGATTTGCGTTTCACCTCAGGTGCGGTAACACCTTTCAGTTTACCCAAGAAAGTATCCGTCGCATCCACAACACGCAGGTTCTGCATTCCTTCAGCCTTCAAAAACTCAATGATTTTGGCAGATTCGTCCATACGCATCATACCATTGTCGATGTGCAAGCCAAGCACGCGCTCCGTACCCAACACACGGTTCAGCAACACAAAAGCGACTGTGCTATCAACACCGCCCGAAACGAGCAAGAACACCTTTCTATCGCCCACTTCGCGTTTGATTTTCTCAGAAATCAGCGGCATATAACTCTTCATATTCCAAGTGCGCTCGCATCCGCAGATAGAAATGAAATTGTCAAGAATCTTCATTCCGAATTTACTATGCGTAACCTCTGGGTGGAATTGGATTCCGTAGATTTTTCGACTGTCGTTGGCGACTGCGGCAATCTCGCAATCCTTGGTAGAGGCGATGATTTTGTAGCCGTCCGGGAGTTTCTCCACCTGGTCGCCGTGGCTCATCCACATTGGAGAGGAGAGTGGAATATCTTTCAACAAAGGATGTTGAGGTTCTTTCAGATTCAAATCGGCAATGCCATACTCCTTCACTTTGCCGGGTTTCACGACACCGCCCAACTGCGACGCCATCAACTGGTGTCCGTAGCAGATTCCCAACTTAGGGACTGGGATATTTAGAATCTCGGGATTGTATTCGGGTGCGTCCTCGGCATAAACGCTCGACGGCCCGCCGCTGTAAATAATACCCTTCGCCCCCTTGAACTCGTCAACGGGAGCCGTTGGAGATACTATCTCGGTGAAGACACCCAAACGGCGGACGCGGTTGGCTATCAGGTGCGCATACTGCCCGCCAAAATCCAATACGATGATTTTTTCTTGCATGAGTTATATTCTCGTTTTCAATTATTTATCTAATAGTAGTTTATCAAAAAGCTCGTCCGACTCGTCCATAGAGTCGATGACGTGCTTTGCCTTCATATAAAACGGCTCGCGTTGTTTCAGCGCATCGGTGATGAACTGCAGCAGCTCCTCTTCCGACTTGTCGCGAAGCAACGGACGATTTTGGCGGGCGGTTTTCAGATAACGGAACAGCCCCTCGGGCGTTGCTTTGAGATAGACAGTTTCGCCACACTCATTCATTAAGTCCATATTGTCGAAGAAGCACGCCGTGCCACCACCCGTAGAGATGATGACATCCTCGAAAGCGGAGACCTCTTCAAGCATAGCACGCTCCGCCTTGCGGAACCCATCTTCGCCACGTTCTGCAAAGATCTGCGAAATCGGGCGGAAGAAACGACGCTCGATGTATGCGTCTAAATCAATGAAATCCTTGCCGTATTTCTTCGACAAGCGCTTGCCGGTATGAGTCTTTCCGCAGCCCATATAACCGACCAAAAAAATTCTTTTACCAACTATCATCCCACTGCACATTATCGTATTTACCACCACCAGAACTGCTGCTACTGCCGCTATCCTCTTCCGACCAATCGACAGATGTGTCTTCATCACCCCAGAAGTCGCCATACTCGCTCTCAGGTGGCGGCGGCATCGCATTACGGGTGAACTTCACGGGAATAATCAACGCCACCTTCACACGCTCGCCGTACATATCGCCCGGCTTGAACGTGGGCAGTCCCGACACGATACGCAACGCTTCAGCGTCATACGCATCGTTCACAGACTGGATGATTTCTGTTCTCGACGGCTTCCCGCATCGGTCTATCACCACTTGCACTGCCACAGTGCCTTTGGCAAGCACCTCAACAGGTTCTTTCTGCCCTGGCAGCGTGTCATACGATTCCACCACATACGGATATTCCATATTATCGTGGATGTAGCGCGTTAGCTGCACATCGCCGCCGTGCGGGAACTCCGGCAGATTCAGGGCTGCCGGCCATTTGCTGTACGTTCCGCCGAAGATCTCCGACTCCTGATTGTCAACACAGCCAGGGTAAAGATCCTCAAACTCCGCATAGGGGTCTTGCGCACCAGCCACAAAGGCAAAGACGCAAAGCAGGAATGAAATTATGAACGATTTTCGGGTCACGCTGAAAATTTTAGAACAACGACATTTGACCATTCTCATCAGTTTTGCTGGACGAGTCATCCGAGTCGTCAACCTCCACAGGTGGCACTTCCTCCGGTTCTTCCTCGGGGAAGCGCAAAGGCTCGATCTCATCGATCTTTGCAATTTCCCAGGTGTGGAGTCGTTTACCTTTCGCCTTCATTCCCTTCACACCGATAAACTCGTCTACGTCGATAATAATCGGCTGACGATGGGCGTCAACACCACCAAAGGTAAGTTGCACGCGAGGGTACGGCGTGTCGGTCAGCAAAAGCATAACAGACTTCGGATTATCGCTGACAAAATTAAGTTTTTTATTAGTAACCTCTAAGACAAACCTCTTAATATATTTATAACCCTCATTGGCATCGAACAAGGCAACCGTCCACACCTTTTTTGGATTAAACTTTTCAACAACCATCACATCGTCCTCGAAATGCACTGTGTCATCAAATCCAGAAAGGTAATATTCGCCTTTCTTCGTGACAACCAATATCTTATCGTCTGTTTGGAACTCGCCAAGCAACTCGCCTCGCCCATCATAGTTAAGCCGCAGCACATCCCTGTCGAACCAAACCGACCGACCGCCCAAAGTGGACGAACCCCTATGCTTCAAGACGATTTTCAAGACTTCGTTTTTCGAAAGGATATTCCCGACAGACTGGCGACCCTTAATGGCAAGTTCACCGAAATCGCGTTCAAAGACGGAAACCTTCAACCTCAACTTCGGTTTCAACGTAACCTTAATCACCTCAGCCTCAGCATTTTGATTAGCCGAAAAATAGAGGATTTTAGAGCCAGGCGTTCCCTGCGTCATATCGTAATCCTTGTCGCGCATAACGCCTGTTACGGCAAAACGCTTGATGAAGGAGCTTCCAGCCTTCCCATCGCGGTAAACCACATTATAGACCGTGCGTTTATCGTTTTTCTTGAAGACATTCACATAGAGCAAATCCTTGCCGAAGTACTTTTTATCTTGCACCTTCGTGATTTGATATTTTCCGTCTTTATGAACCACAATCACATCATCAATGTCAGAGCAATTGCACACGAACTCATCCTTTTTCAGGCCCATACCGACGAATCCCTCCTGCCAGTTGACATAAAGTTTCTCGTTTGCCTCCACCACTTTGGTAGTCTGGATTGTCTCGAACGAGCGGATCTCAGTCAGACGAGGGTAGTGCGAACCATACTTCTCCTTCAAGGATTTATACCAGGCAATGGTGTATGCCACAAGGTGCGAAAGGTTATAGTCAATATCTTCAATTTGCTGCTTTAACGCCACAATCTGTTCCTCCGCCTTATCCGAATTAAATTTCAGGATTCTCGCCATCTTGATCTCCAAAAGGCGCAACAGATCATCTCGCGTAACATCACGAATCAGCAAGTCGCGGAAGGGTTCGAGGCGCAAAGCGATATGGTCGAGTGCCGCCTGCGTGTTTTTACTATCCTCGAATTTCTTGTCTTTATAGATGCGCTCTTCAATGAATATTTTTTCCAACGAGCAGAAGTTGAGTTGCTCGGAGAGCTCGCCACGGCGAACATTCAGTTCCTTGCCGAGGATGTCTTTCGTCCTATCGACAGAGTACTTTAAGATGGAATGGACATTGGTGAAGAGCGGTTTGTCATTGCAAATCACGCAACAGTTGGGCGAGACGCTCACCTCGCAATCCGTGAAAGCATAGAGGGCATCGATCGTCTTGTCCGACGATGTTTTCGCTTCGAGATGCACAATCAGCTCCGCCTTGTCGGACGTGTTATCCTCCACTTTGCGGATGCTGATTTTTCCCTTATCATTGGCAGACACGATGGATTCCAAAAGGGAATCGGTCGTCGTACCGAAAGGCACATCCGAGATTATCAGTGTCTTGTTATCTAACTTGTTGATTTTCGCACGGATACGCACTCTTCCTCCGCGTTCGCCATCGTTGTAGCGAGACACATCGAGCAAGCCGCCCGTTTGGAAATCCGGGTAAAGTTCAAAATCCTCGCCGCTCAGGTAGGCGATAGCGGCATCAATGATTTCATTGAAATTATGCGGAAGAATCTTGGACGAAAGACCGACGGCGATACCGTCCACGCCCTGAGCCAAAAGAAGCGGGAATTTCACCGGAAGCGTAACCGGCTCTTTGTTTCTACCGTCATAGGACGACATCCAGTCCGTAATCTTCGGACTATACAAAACATCCAGTGCGAACTTAGACAAGCGTGCCTCAATGTAACGTGGCGCTGCGGCGTCGTCGCCCGTAAGGATGTTACCCCAGTTCCCTTGCGTATCAATCAGAAGATCTTTCTGTCCCAACGTCACCAAAGCACCGCCGATTGAAGCGTCGCCGTGGGGGTGGAATTGCATCGTCTGACCGATGATGTTGGCAACCTTGTTGTAACGTCCGTCATCAATACGCTGCATAGCGTGGAGTATGCGTCGCTGCACTGGTTTTAGCCCGTCCTCCAAATGAGGCACGGCACGCTCCAGAATCACAGCCGAAGCATAGTCAAGATACCATTTTTGGAACATTCCAGGCAGATGAGTAACATCGTCGTCAATCTCGATGTGGCATTTCCCGGTGGAAGGATCATCAAAAATCGCATCTTCATCTCCGTTCTCAATGTCTTGATTGTCTAAGTCTTGATTATCTTTTTCGTCCGACATAGCAAATTAGTTTACATCAACAAAACCAGTTCGTCCTTTCATCGGGAAGGACGTTCCAATACGTTTTGTAAAGATACAAAAAAGAGGGGAAAAAGAAAAAGGAGGAACGAAACGCTCCTCCTCAGTCCAACTAAAAATCTCAAATTATGGAAAATTATGACGTGCGGGTAAAGGGACTCGAACCCATAAGCCTCGCGGCACCAGATCCTAAGTCTGGCGCGTCTACCAATTTCGCCATACCCGCCTTTAAATTCGCCGCAAAGATAGGAAACCGCAGCCGAAAAAGCAAGTTTTAAATGCAAAAAGTGGATGTGCAATATTGCACATCCACTTTCCATTACAGATTCTAACCCAAAAACCGATTAGAATGGATATTGAGATCCTGAGGTTACGCCATCGTACTTAGAGAAGCGAGCGCCGCCGCCGTCCTCTGGCACGATACGGAAGTTATCCATAGCGAAGAACATATACTCGTTGAAACCACCATATTTCTTTTGGAAATCGGTGTTTTCACCTCCCGCATGCAAGAAGAAGTTATAGAAGTCTGTTGCGTCAAATCCACCACAGTGTTTTGATGCCTTGTATGCGGTAAAAATACCCCTATCTGAAATAGCGTACGAGAAATTACCGCCATCACCAGTGGTCAACGGCACACAAACCGTCATCCAACCATGGGAAGTATAATAGCCTTCCTTAAATTCAGAAGTTCCATTATCCTCGTCAACGGTGTATTTACCCATATGAAGCCATGCACCTGGCACACCCGTGCTGCTATTGCAAACGATAGAACCATCCTCTGCTTCGTCCTTGTCTTTGTTAGACGTGAAATCTCTTGCGATATAGCAGTCCTTGTACGCTCTCCTCTTGTCTATCGTATAGACATTCGGAACAATGGTTTTATCCTCTGAAGAATACTTAGAGAACACCATATACAACTGAGAGCAAGTTGGCAAGCACTTAGGGATATAAACCTCGAACTTCAAGCAAAGTCCCTCTACACTTTCCGAATTTTCCCAAGGACCCAACAAGTTCTTCTTCGGAAGGTCAGGGAAAGAAGTGTATGGTGTCAGATACAAATAACTGATAGGATCGTATCCAGCAGCGTAAGTCAACACTTGATACAAGCCGTTACATCCCTTAGGGAACTCGCCGCCCAACATCTGACGAATCTGAGCATAATCTTCGGTCTTATCGCCAATGACATCTGGATTCCAATCCAATTCGCCAACCTTAAACGCACCAGTCGTAGTTTCGCCTGCGCTAAGGCTATCGAAATCCAACCAGATATTACGCGTATCGCGGAACAACATCTTAGAGTAAGAGAGACCATGAGAGTTAGAAACGCCCAAAAGTGATGAGTTAGGAATTCCCTCTGGCACGATAATCTGCAACTCCGCATTGTCGTGGTTGATCATAAACGAAGTGCTTGCCAAAGGATATTTTGTTCCCGTAGGGTTGCCTTCTGCATCGGCAGACTCGAACCAAACCTTCAATGAATCACCATTCTGCGAATCGTCAATGAACGCACTACCGAACACACGAAGCGTATCGCCGTCTGGAACGAACTCTGAGTAGAACAACTTGATAGACGGAGCAGGCACAGGCTTTAAAATGTTGTATTCAACACGGCAACCATTGTTGGAAACCAACAGAACCTTCTCAGTGTGAATCAAGTTTGCATCACTCTTCATCGTGATGATGATGTTCTTGTCGGTAATGAACGTAGGGTTCAAAGTAACCGCATACTGAACACCCGTAGAATCGACCAAGTACGCCTCGCGGGTAGTCGAAAGACCGGTACCTCTAATCACAACCGTCTGTTCAGAACTCAACTGGTCCAAAGCCGAATTGATGGAATCTGACGACGAGATGTAAGAGATTTTATACGCATCGCAGTTGCAATTGGTGCAGTTTGAGTCCTCACAAGAGGACATCAAACCCGCAAAAGCCAATGGAAGAGCAACCGACGATAAAAATTTATTTTTCAGTTTCATCTTCTATCTGTTATAAATGTTTACTCAATTAGTATGGATAAGAGCCGTTTTTCACATCATCCACTCTATTCTGAACGCCAGACAAATAAGCCTTAGCAGAAGAAGGAATTGGCAAATACCATCTGTTTTTGTCAATAAATGTCTGCGTGAAGACCTCTACCTCGCTATCACCCACAGTATAGTTCTCAGCAGGATGATCCGCTTTCAACTTTGCATTACACTTGTTAACCAAAGCCAAACGAGCATAACCCGTCTCGTTCTGGAAGCGAGCGTCCCCCTCTGGGATTTCAGGTGAGTTGGTAAATGAGCAACCACGGTCAATTTGCCACAAGTAGCTCTCTGCAGCCTTAGGATTGCGGTAGTAGAAACGCTTCAAATCCAACCAGCCGGAACCCTCCATAGCGAACTCCTTACGGCGTTGTTGCAAGAAGTCATTACGAACTTCCCCGTGGAACATAGAGCAATTGTCTGGCGATACGCTAACGGTCTCGCTCTTGCTGCCACCCGCACCATCTGAAACGGTAACCGTGAAGGAGAACGTCTCATGAACAGGGTGCTTCCCTGAGAGATCTTGGAAGTATCTCACCGAGTCGGCCAACGAAAGCGTAGGAGCGTCGTGTGCAGCAAGTACCGCATTGATGTCATCCAAAGAAGATTGTGGAAGAGGAGCGTTAACATCGTCGCTTGCCTGCATAGCCAAAACCTCTGCGCGCATCATATAAATGTCAGAAAGACGAATGATGTCCTGACGGCGGTTGATAGACATACCCGAACTGTGGGTTGACGTACCATCCACACCCCAAACATACTTCTTGATGTTGTTCAGCAAGTGCTGACCCTGCGCCAAGAAATCTTTACCACTTTGACCAATTACAGAAGCGTCTGCCTTATGTTTAGCAGTGTAATCGCTACCATACCAAGCCTGAGTTCCGTCAACAGTAGTGTAACCATTTCCGGCACCCTTACCAACGAAGAAGCAAAGTTCTTTCTTACGGGCATCGTTATCGGCAAACGAGTTGTAAAGAGTATAAGTAATACCCTTACCAGAACCCCAACCTGAGCCTGGACTCCAATCAGAGCTTGGTGCCATCTGTGCTTGGTAAGCAGAACCCTCACCATAAGATCCCATTCTCCAGTAGAGGGCTAAGATCGTCTCGTCTGTTGGAGCGAGTCTGTTCTCGGCAGCAAAGATTTTGCTGTGCTTCTCCAAAGCGTAAACCTTAGAGTCGATGATCTCATCCAACAAAGTCTTAGCGTTACCGAGAAGCTCCGCAGAGTTTGGACAAACGTAAGGGAAAGTCAAGCCTGGGGTAGCCTCCTTACAAGAAGCCATCGTCAAGTACAACTTAGCCAAAAGCGCACCGGCAGAGTATTTGGAAGCACGCCACGTCTCTGTTGGTCTTTCAGGGAGATGCTCGTAAGCATATTGGAGGTCTTGGCGGACAGCCTCGTAAACCGTTTCTCTCGACATACAAGGGAGAACGATGTTGTTAGACATATCCGTTTCAGTATTCCAAACAACAGGCACCTCGCCGAAATACTCGGTAGCAAGGAAGTGTGCGTAACCTCTGAAGAGTCTACCCTCTGCGAGGACACCCTCCAAATCGGCACGCGTCATACCCTCAGGAATATTGTTTTCAGACAACATAGTGTTGATTGTACCCACCATAGAGTTACAGTGAGCGATGACACCACTATACAAAGAAGTGTAACCCTCTTTCAAAATGGTGTTATCATCACCAATGGAAAGGCAGAACAACGCACCCTCCTGGTCGTTCACATTGAACAAGATACCAGAAATACCCTCGTTGACACACCAAGAGAACTTACTCTCGTACTGGAACCACTTATAACCTCCGTAAAGTGGGTTAGAGAGAGCCTCACATGCCGATTTACTTTTCAATGAAGTCGGAGAGTATTGATCGTAAACATCGACATCCAAAAAATCCTTGCACGAAGTAGCCATCAAAAGGGAGGCGGTTGCTCCGACCAACAAAGACTTATATTTTAAAGAACTGAATTTCATATTATATATATAATGTATTTGACAAATATTAGAAATCGAAGTTCAAACCAAGCACAAACTGACGTGGCAATGGGTAACCACCGACGTCGATACCTTGACGGATCGCGCTGCTGTTAGACACTTCTGGGTTCATACCAGAATAACCAGTGAAGGTTGCAACGTTTTGTACGTTGAATGAAACCTTGAAATTGCTCAAATGCATCTTGTCCGTATAACGTTTTGGCAAAGTGTATGAGAGACCAACCGTCTGGATGCGCAAGTAAGATGCGTCCTCTACATAACGGTCTGACACTGTGTTAGCGTCATCCTTACCATTTGCGGTTGAGTTTGGACGAGGCATGTTAGTGTTAGAGTTCTCAACATATTTTGTTCCATCCTCGTTGGTGACAACGCGAGCGAAATCCAAAACAGTTGCCAATTGGTTCGTGTTCGAACGGTCCATACCTTCCAACTTAGCGCGAAGCAAGTTGTAGACATCGTTTCCGTAAGAACCTGCGATGAAGATATTGAATGACCAAGGACCCCAAGACAAGGTATTGTTCATACCGAAAGTGAAGTCTGGGTTAGGGTCGCCGATGAATGTCTTATCGTTCTCATCAATCTTACCATCTGAGTTGATATCAACATAGTTAACATCACCCACATCAGTACCATCAAAACGAGAAACCTTGTTCAGTTGCTCAGTGTTTTGGATGATACCATCCGTCTTGTAGCCATAGAACAAACCTGGAGCGTGTCCGACCATTGACTTACAATAGGTCTTCGTTGCTGACTTGAAGTACTGGTCGCCATTCAAAGAAGTTGAGTCTGTTTGCAACTCCAACACCTCGTTACGAACCAAAGAGAGGTTCAAGTCGGTAGTCCACATAAACTTGTTGTCGCCCAATTGCTTATCAATGTTCACAGTGGTCAAAGTAACATCAAAACCAGTGTTCTTCATAGAACCTGCGTTGATATCTGGCACTGTAGTGTAAAGGTAAGTATCAGACGTAGAAGCCAAAGTAGCACCTGGCTCTGCTGTGATGATCAAGTCGTTATTACGCTTGTAGAACGCATCGAAGGTCAATGAGAGGCGATCGCGCAAGAAGCTAATATCAACACCGGCGTTCACCTGCCAGTTGGTCTCCCAAATCAAACTACTGTTCAACCAAGTACCATAGGTCAAACCTGGACCGTACAATCCACGGAGAGAAGAGTAATAAGGACGGTAACCCATATTAGAGCCTGCGTTACCTGTTTGTCCGTAACCAGCACGAACCTTCAATGAAGAAATGGCCTTACGCACATCCTCGTTGTTCTTGATGAACGACTCTTGGTCGGCACGCCAAGCCAATGCGAATGATGGGAAGAAGCCCCATCTGTTGTCCTCTGCCAAAGTAGAAGAACCATCGAAACGACCCGTTGCAGTGATCAAGTATCTCTCATCATAGTTATAGTTCAAACGAGCGAAGACTGACATCATCGCTTGCGCACCCTTGTAACCGCCGATATCCTGAACATCACCAAGGCTGGTGTTCTGATACTCTTTGTCAATGAATTGGAGGTCGTCCAAGTAGTTGGATTTGGTCATATCATTACCGCTCCAAGTGGCTTTCCATGCCTCGTAACCCAACATTGCGCCGAAACGATGTCTCTTAGAAGCACCAAGTTGAGTTCCATAGTTCAAAGTTGAAGAGTAACGCCAGTACATATTGTCGCGCTCGATGAACTCCTGCGTGTTACCTGCGTTAGCCTGAGAAGGAGTAAACTGGTTCTCCTCTGCGCTGGTATAGTCGATACCAAATTCGTTACGCCAAGAGAGGTCTTTTGTGAAGTCGATATTAGCGAACACACTTCCCAAAACGTTGTTCTTCTTAACGTAGATTGGAGAATAATTTGCGTCGCGGACTGGGTTCGTCTTGATTTCAGACGATTCAGAACCCAACTCAGTGTAAGTTCCGTCAAAATCAGTAGGAGCAGTTGATGGCTTAGAAATCAATGATTGAACATAGATTGCCTCATCCGTAGCACCACCAACACCGATACCACCGAGTGAGTTATCATCTGACAACTCAAAACCCTTCTGCTTAGTTTGAGTGATGTGGGTGTAAGCCAAGCTCAAACCAGTGCGCAACCACTTCTTAGTTTGGTTCTCCACGTTCATACGACCGTTGAAACGTTGGAAGTCTGTGTTGATGATAACACCATTCTGGTTCATATAACCCAAAGAGAACGCGAACTGAGTTTCCTTATTACCACCCGTTACAGATACCTGGTGGCTGTGGCTGACAGCAGTACGGAAAATCTCGTCTTGCCAGTCGGTACCCTTTCCACCTACCAAAGCGGCAGCCTTCAATTCAGCGTCAGCCGATGAAACCTTGAAAGCGGACATTACCAATGGATCTGTGTAGAAAGAAGAATACTCTTGCAAGTCCATCAAATCCAATTTCTCTGAAACGGAAGAAACGGAGAATGTACCAGAGTAAGCGACCTTAGCCTGAGAGTCTCCACCCTTCTTCGTGGTGATCATGATGACACCGTTGGCAGCACGCGAACCATAGATTGCGGTTGCAGAAGCATCCTTCAAAACCTCCATAGACACGATGTCTGCAGGGTTGATAGAAGCCAATGGGTTAGAACCCGCACTTTGCTTACCACCACCGATTGGCATACCGTCCACAACGTAGAGAGGGGAAGTGTTACCAGTCAAAGTAGACGTACCACGGATACGGACAGATGACTCAGCACCTGGCTGACCAGAAGAGGCTGACACCTGCACACCTGATACACGACCTTGCAAAGCCTGATCAACAGAAACGGTAGCAGCCTTAACGTCCTCTGCCTTGATTGAAGACAAAGAACCGGTCAAGTCGCTCTTACGCATCTTACCGTAACCAACCTCTACTACGACTTCCTCCATCATCTGTGCGTCCTCCTCCATAGAGATATTCAGCACACTTGGAGTTTTTGAAGTAACCTTGATGATCTTCGTGGTGTATCCCATAAAAGAGACCTCCAACACATCACCATTCTCGACAGAAATCGAATAATTTCCATCCATATCCGTAGGAACACCTTTCGTCGTTCCTTGGATGACCACGCTCGCACTTGGAAGGGCTCCTCCTGAGTCCGTCACCTTTCCCTTGATTGTCCTTGCTGACATCAAGAAGAAACAAGCGAAGAGCATTGCGAAAGACAACAAAAATCTTCTCATTTTTTTGACTATAATATTACTGATTCAAAATTTCCCTTTTTTGAACAAACACAAAAATTCAGAAAACGCACAAATGTAACTTAAAAAAAGTAAATAAGGGACTTTTTTTCCTAAAAATATTGAACAACGATGTTCTTATCATCACCATAAGGAGCAAAAAAAAAGGGGGAGCATTCGCCCTCCCTTTCTCTTTTCATCGTAATCCGTTACTTCACAATCACTTTCACCTCCTGCTGAATGGCGCGCACAATATATGAGCCGTACTTGTGAATAGGAATCTGGCGGCTCTTGCCACGATAAACCATTCTTCCCAACACATCAAGGACGATGACATCGGCAGCTTTCGGTATTCCCGAAACATAAAGCATTCCATCTTCTGAATAGGCAATCAATGTACCAGTAGGTCTGAATTTCGCATTGAATGTCAAGTCTTTAGCTGGCATTGAAGCTGGCACGCTGCGATCCCACCCAGTGAACACATAACCGCATTTCACTAATTTCTTCGGCAACGCCAGAGAATCGCCATAGGTAACCTTCATACTGCGAAGCAACGCTCCGTCCATCATTACGGAAACATTGTATTGCTTTGCTTCCCACATAGCGTTTACCTTCACATCATTGTCTGGCATCACTGCCGGGATCTCAGCACTCCAACCCACGAAGGCGAAACCTTTACGCGTTGGGTCGGCAGGAATCTGAATAGAGTCGCCATACGAGTAACTTACGGAAATGGTTTTCTTGCTGGTAACGTAGGTAAAGTTGTGGGTGTTGATGCGCCACTGGCTTTCTACCGTAATGTCGGATGCTGGCATAGTTGCTGGCAGATTATCGCTCCATCCCGCAAACGTATATCCCTCCTTGTCGCCGATAGAAATTGCTTCGATGGATTCGCCGAAAGGAACGAGGTTGCTTTCCACCGTATCACCATCCGAAAGGAAAGTCAGCCGATACGAGTTAGTACTCCACAAGGCATTGACCACAACATTCGAATCCGGCATCACAGACGGCAATTCACCGCTCCACCCCACGAATGTGTGCCCCTCTTTGGATGGATCCTCCGGGGTTTCTACAATCTCACCGTAAGCGTAGCGTTTTTCACGCTGCACCTCGTCAACGATAGTGGTGAAAGTAAACGTATCGACAACAAATTGCGCCTCGATGGTAACGTCGGCGGCTGGCATTGTTGCCGGCACTTCGGCAGACCACCCGACGAACGTGAAACCCTTCTTCTCTGGATTCTCGAGAGCCTCGATTTCCGCCTCGTATTCGTATACAGTGGCAGTAGTATCATCTTCCACAATCACATACAGGTTATACTCGTTGATCTGCCATTGGGCAGTCAATGTCACATTAGAATCTGGCATAATCGATGGATATTCTGCGTCCCAACCAATAAAAGTGTAGCCTGTTTTTGACAATTCAACCTGCTTGGTGATTTCTTCGCCATAGCGGTAGTTCAATATTGTGTCAATTTCCTGCTCGGAAGATTTCACGATAAGTTGGTAACTGTTGGCAGAGAACAGGGCCGACACGGTAACATCGTGAGCTGGCATAGTGGTTGGCAAATCTTCGCTCCAAGCCAAGAATGTCTTTCCGGCAACGCCTGGCTTCGGAATTTCCGAAATCTCTGCCTCGTACAGGAATTTGTGAGGGAAGGTATCATCCTCCACAACAATGTAAAGTGTGTATGACAATCTCGTCCAAAGTGCCTCGGTCTCAACGTTTTCTGCTGGCATCGTGTCGGGAATGGCAACGCTCCACCCTGCGAATTCATGTCCCTCTTTTGTAGGCGACTCTGGTTGCTCAATAGCCTCCCCATAGGAATATTTGGAAGTTTCGACCTCATCATCCACCCTAACGGTCAACTCGTAGGTATTGACCACAAAAGTGGCGATGTATGTCAAGTTTTTAGCTGGCATCTTAGAGGCGACCTCCGCATTCCATCCATCAAACGTGTAACCTTTCTTGACTGGATCTGCTATCTTATTGATTTCCGCCTCAAAATCGTATGCAACCACCGTCGTATCAGTCTCTACCACCCACGAAACCGTGAACTGGCGCACCTTCCACTTCGCCACGATTGTATCGTCGGCGGCTGGCATAACAGATGGCACGGATTTGCTCCAACCCTCAAACGTGTATCCCGTTTTCTCTGGTATCGTCAATTCATCTACTGACGCACCGAATTGGTATTTCTTCACCGCGGTGTCGCCTTCATTTGCCACAATCACAAGGCGGTAGGTATTGGCGCGCCACTCGGCTTCAACATAGAAATCCTTAGCCGGCATAACTTCCGGAATATTTCCACTCCAACCGATAAATGTGTAACCCACCTTCTCGGGAGCGGTCGGTGCGACAACCTCATCGCCGTAAGCGTATGTCTGCGAAATAGTGTCGCCCTCCTCCACCACAAAATATGCGGTGTAGTTGTTGCGTGTCCACTGCGCCTCAATGACAATATCCTTGGCTGGCATAACAACCGGAATTTCGCCCTTCCATCCGCTGAATGTGTGTCCCTCCTTCTCAGGATCTGCTGGAATGGATATTGTATCTTGATATGAATAGACAGTGGTGTCCGAAACGCCGTCAATCTTTGTAACAAAATTGTATCGAAGTAACTGCATATTGGCGATGAGCAGCACATTCTGCCCTGGCATATTCGCAGGTACGGCGGCAGACCATCCTTGGAATGCGTAACCCTCCACTTCGGGATCCGACAGTTGGACTGCCTCGCCATACTGGTACTGATATTCCTCGGGGTGGCAGTTGACGAGCGTGGTCAATGTGTACGTTCCGATACTCCAAACGGCGGAAACCTCAAAATCTTCATCTGGCATAGTAGATGGCACTGGCTTGCTCCACGCCACGAAGTTGTACCCTTCCTTCTCTGGTGTTTCCAACGCCGGCAAAACATCGCCATACTCATAGTAGGTTGTATCATTTTTCGTTACATCGTCTGGGTCGTTAACAACAATGAACGAATAGGCGTTAGCCGACCAGCGAGCAGAGAGTGTTACCGCATTGGCAGGCATTGTAGTCGGTTTACCATCGCCCCAGCCAAGAAATTGGAAGCCCTTCCGTTGAGGGTCAGGCACGTTTTTATAATCAATTTCACTGCCGTAAGCAACATCCATCACCAAGAAAGTTGAGTCTTCGCTAAACTTGAATGTGAGTTTATACTTGTTTTCTTTCCACTGCGAAATGAAAGTCTTATTCTCGGACGGCATCTTCTCGGGGATATCCTCGTTCCAACCAGTGAAAGTGTATCCCACCAGTTGAGGGTCAGTCACTTTGACGATCGTTGCATCGCAATAATAGTACATGGTGTCGTTGAACGACATATCATCCGGATTATTCACCCAAACCACGCGAAACTTCTTCGGTGTGAACCGAGCGTTGAGGACAATGTCTTTGTCTGGCATCGTAGCAGGGATTTCACCATCCCAACCATCAAAAGTGGCGCATTTATCCTCAGGATCCTTGTATCGCAATGACACCTTTTCGTTCCAGTTATACGATTGAGAAACGAGGGTATCCTCGTTCACCAACAATGCGATGGTGTGTGTATTAACTTTCCACAAAGCCTTGATTGTCAAATTATTGGCAGGCATATTGGTAGGCTTCTCCACATTCCAACCTTGGAAAGTGTAACCCTCGCGACGTGCGGGATCGTCCAACTCGGGGAGTTCCGCGTTATACTCCATTACGCTCACAGTCGAGTCTGCATCCGTTGTGTAGACTACATAACGGTATGTTTGTATTTTCCACTGCGCTGTAGCCACGACATCTTCGGCTGGCATAGTCTGGGGCAAAGCAGGGTCCCAACCCTCGAAGTCGTAACCAACGTGGGACAAATCCCTCACAGAGATTTCATCTAAATAATTGTAAACAATCGTATCGTTTTGAGGTGTGAAATCCAACCCTTTGGTTAGTATCACTTTGAATTTGGCAGGCGACCATTTAGCCCTAATGGTAAGATCGTTGAGCGGCATTGAGGTTGGCACGTTCACATCCCAACCCTCGAACACATAGCCCGTGCGGGTTGGCTCTGGCACAGAGATTGGATCGTCATAATGCTTCACCTCCACTGTTGAGTCCTCATCCGTCGTATAAACCACGAATCGATACTCGTTGTGCAACCACTGTGCCGTGTAGGTATTGCCATTGATAGCATCCGAAGCCACCTCCGGCAGTTCAGGCGACCAACCTTGGAAGGTATAACCTTTTTGAGCAGGGTCTTCAATCTTAACCTCCGATCCACAATCAAAAGTCTTTGCATAATCTGCAACCGTAACGCCTAAATCAGCATTAGCGACCTTTAGGTTGATGGTTTCCTTATTGATAGTATTATTACCAACAAGTAACAAATTACTTTCTGGCATTGTTTCAGGAATCTCTTGATTCCACACCACTGTATAACAGTTTTTCTTCTCGACATCAATACCAATTGGGTCGTATGGTCTTACCTTTTCATTTTTTATCTCGACGCCATCCAAAATTGCCTGCAAATTATAGTATTTTGCTGTAATACGTATGTTTTTGAACCAAGCACGCAGATTTCCTACATATGAAAGCCGAACAACGCGGGTCGTATTTTTCAATTTCACATCAAAATAATGATCACCACACTGTGTTGAACAAGTACTATCCAATGTTGTTACAGACCATGAATTGCCATCACGACTTTGAGCAACTCTCCACACCTGAGGCTTATATTCAATTAAACTAATCTTAGGCCCCGTAGATGTTGACTGACTTGATCCTGTGAAATATAAAGAGTCAGGGACATTTTTGAAATATATATACACAAATTTTTCACCCCAATTCCAACCACCATATCCTAAGTTGATGCTCGCATCTCCCACCTGTATTCCACCCTCATCGCTATTCCAATAAGGTTTATCAGTTTTATCATCGCTCTTTGCGTATGCAGTCGTAATGATACTTTTATCATTAAACGTTGCCTCCGTCACATTCAACGGCAGTTCCGCCTGCGGAAACGCCACAATAGGGAAAATCAACAAGCAACACGCCACCAGCAACTTAGCGATGGCGAAAAATTTGTCCGACAAGGTTGAAAGTATATTATTCTGCATAAGATTCGAATTAAGCACAATCGGGTGCAAAGTTACTACTTTTTCAGAAACATTAACATCTCAATGTTGAATAATCAACAAACGAAGTCGCTTTGAGCGATGAAGTTGGGGGAAATATCGCTACCGCATTTGCAAAAGCGCAGACAAATCGTCCTCGCTCATCTGCATCACCTCCGCCACCTCCCTCATCGACATACCCGATTGAAGCAACGACTGCGCCGCTGTGCGGATAACCGCATTCTTCTGTTCTATCTGCTTATCTTTCTGCTCCATTTGCTTACCCATCTGTTCCATTTTCCTATCCATCTGTTCCATTTTCCTATCCAACTGCCCCATTTTCCTATCCATCTGCTCTATCTGCTTTTTCTTCTCCAAAAGCTGGGTATCGCGGTCTTCAATCTCCGACAGGAATTCTTCCTCCACTTCCATCTGCACGCGGACCTCTGGATCAACAGAGGCCAACACAAGACGGTCGTAGATGCAGTTCAAATCGGGGTCGTTCTTGTAATAATCCGCATCAACGGAGATGTGCCGCAAATCCTTTCCATATACTAACGTCTGGTCGAATATGCTGAGCAACTGCTCCAACCGGTTGCTGACGTGGCCGTGCAGCAACGGAATCTGAACGATTATGCTGTCGTGCGTCAGGCTGTCCACAAATGAGTTGGGCAAGCCTTTTTTCACCTCGTTCCCATCATAGTCCAAGAAACGGCGGTCAACGTACAAAATCGGCGTCTCAATGTCGCCCACCCGATGGCCCAACAGATAAACCGACACCATCGGAAGGGCATTGCCCTTGTCGGGTCCTTCCGACTTTATGTTCCCCTTGTCGGAATACTGACGTCCAAGGTACTGGCGGAAGCGGAGCGTCTCCGACGGCAGCCACGTCTTCTGCAGCTCAATAAGCACCAGACGCTCCGTGCCATCCTCCTCCCGCACCTTCGCGCCAAAGTCGATGCGGAAATAAGAGATGTCCGTCCGGCCCGTGTTGGAGTACTCGTTTCGGCGACGGTCTAATGACAAGACTGGCTTCTTGAGCATAGCCGACAACAAGATCTTCGCCACGCGGTCGTCCTCCATCAGATACTTGAAGACACTGTCATAAATCGGGTTTACAAGGGTTACTCTCATAATTCATCATTTTAGGCAAACAAAATACGTGGGCAAAAGTAAACGAAATTTCGATAGGAAACAATTAAGTCCGTGGCACGAAGTTCATGCCACGGACTTAACCTTATTAGCTTCCCAAAAATCTACTTCATCACTCTGCGGATAACCTGCTGGCCATCTGCGAGTTCGATCACTGCGAAGTAAACACCCGATGCGTAATGCGACATATCGAAGGTGAACGTACCCACAGCATTCTCACACGATTGTTCTGTCAGAACACGGCCGTAAACATCCGTCAAACGAATTGCCTCAACACCCGTTTCCGCTTCCACATAAAGTGTATGCTCAACATTGGTTGGGAACACACGAAGCGCAAGAGCAGAAACCTCCGACACAGAAGTCGAAGCGAGGTTAATCTCGTATGGGTTTTCAAGAGTTCCGAGCATTGCATCATCCTCATAGAGGATTTTCTTTGGCACTGGCAAGAACTTGTCGCCATACTCCACCATAAAGAGGATGGAATCGCTACTTCCCTCTCCTGCAATGGTGAGGAACACAAGCGCAGACTCTTCGTCCGAGCGACCAACAGCACGGCACTCTTCGCCAACAAGGGCTGCGACCTCAGCACCACGCACTTTCTCCGTACCATTCTTCACAACCGCGATAATCGTCATATTGTTTGGATACTTATTATCGGCAACCGGCGTATAATTGAATGCAGTAGCCGCACGCAAAGAACCACTTAACAATGCAAATTTGTTGCTTGGGTAGGTAAACGTAAGCGTATCCTTGGCAAAACTCTTATACATATAGCCCTTACCCGGGGTCATTGCGGTAAGTGAGCCAACCCACTCGAAGCCACTGTAAATAGCAAAGCCTTCGCTACTCTTCACCACATCTCCACTCGTAGGGTTCAATCCTGCAAAAGCATCGTCCAACGTGAGGCGATAAGTTGGTGTGTAACCAATCCAGTTCCAGTTTGGAACCACCGTAATCGGACAAGTGGTTGGGTCAATTTTCTCACCGAGGAGCGTCCAATTGGTATCTTCATTCACCTTAACCTTATACATCTTGGTATTAGACATTTCGTTGAGTTTTCCAACAAACAGTCCGTTATAAGTTACAGCAAATGAGGTCTTACCCTTCACCATACTGAGATTGTCTGACACGCTCTTCATCACGTTTGAAACAGACTTGTCTGATGGAGCAACACTCATTGAAATCCAGTTCCAACCTGCTTCCAAATGCGTGCTTTGCTCTTGTAAAGCAGTAGTAGAAAGTTCAATAGGCTTGTCAATAGAACCATAGATGGTATTGCTACTGAAACTTACGCTCTCCGAACTTTGGCAAACAAAGGTTACACCCGTGCTTGCATCCCAGATACGGAATTGAACATCCTTCTTCGCCATATCAGCGTTGCCGTAGACATCCATCATCACATAGTACGAATCGTAGCGTTTGAAGTAGGATGGAGACGTGATGCCAACACATTTATCATCGATAAAGGCTGCCACAAGGTCGTTTTCATCCTCGCTATACTGTCCGTCAACTTTGATAGTTGCCACCACGTTCATATTCAACTCGTACGCAGAAGGATCAACCTCCCATTCAGGACGAACGCCCGTTACTTTGAGCGAGAGGTCAAGACGGTCGGTCAACGAATCCTCGCCCACCAACAAGACTGCAGCCTCGTAGTAGCCGATTGGCGTTGAATTGAGGACTGTAAAGTTGAGGGTCTTAGAAGAAAGCGCGCTCAATGTTCCGCTCTCCTTGTCAACAGAAAGCCATGAAGGCATATCGGAGATATACCAAGTTTTAGATGAACCACCATTGTTGGACACTGCCACAGAGAAGTCTGTCTCCTCTCCACTCTCCTGCTCTAACGAGAGTGCATCGTCAGCCCAAACCAAAGTGTTCTTGTTCATATAGGCCGTCCAAGTGATTGGGTTGCCATAGTTGCCGTTGAGATCCTGCACACGTTTCACAGTGAACTCCAATGTGCAGCCGTCCACACGGTAGGCACTTTCCGTAACGTCGATAACGATCTTCGTGTCGGATGCGGTGTATGTGAATGCCACACTCTCCTTTTGTTTCACTGCCGTGAGGGCTGGTGCTTGCTCGGTGTAAGCGGCAATGCCCGTCGCTTGTTTGCCGTTGATCAAGTCGATGGCAGAACCGATGGTTACCGTCTGGTTGTAAATATCCGTGGAATCTGCCTCAAATGGGTAGTAAGCCATAAGTCCTTCCTCGTCTTTCGACAAGCGACTGTAAGCGTTCTCACGGATTACGTCTGCCGAGCGGACTGCCTTCCAGTAGCGGAACTCATCCATCTGACCCACAAAGCCTGCGCCCAACAAGAGATTCGAGCCTGCGAATGCTGGAACATTTGACGCGGCGAATTGGTAAGCCAACGTACCATCGATGTAGACAGCGGCATTGCCATTGCGAAGCACATTAAGTGCAAAGTGATGCCATACACCCTCCAAAACGTTGGCGGATGAGAGTGTGTAGGTGTCATCGGCAGTGGTGAGGGTCAAAGCACCGGTTTCGGTGAAGTCGACACTCAACTTATTGCTGCTGACAAGGCGGAAGAGGTTGGCAGACTTCGTCTCCGTTCCTCTGAACCACAACTCTACCAAGTAGTTGTCGTCCGTCTTGGCAGGACATTCTGAAATGTTAATGTTCAACGTATCTGAGCCAGAGAACTCAACCGCATAATTGCCTGTATTGTTGAACCAGCTATCAACTGGAGCGGAGAGGTGACGGCTGCGAGCCTTGTCCGTGAGGAGTTGCCCCTTACCCTCGTTCATTGGCCAATATCCAATCAAGCCAGAGGTTGACGCATACTTACCTCTATACATCTGCGATTTTGCCGATGCGAATGGACGATACTCATTCCAAAGGGTCAACTCGTGCATGTAACCCTCCATACCATTGCCCACGGCAAGGGTTGACGAGGTAGTTGCGATTGGCAACATCTTACCTGAGAAGAGCTGCACGTCTAATGCATCGTAAGCGTAGTTGGCAGATACATAGCAAGTATCGCCATCCCCTTTCTGAACGGAAACAGAGAGGTAAGTCCAATAGTTCTGGCGAATCGTGTCGGCAGAAACAATCTTTTCTCCGTTAGAAGAAACCACCAACTTGTGATCATCGTTGATAGCGATTTCGAGCGAACCCTTGCCCCAACTGAAGAGCGTTCCCGGCTTCGTGTAGTTGAGCCAAGTCTCAAGGGTGAAGTCGCCGCTGCCACAGTATACCGGAACTTCAGTCTTCGCCTCAGTGCCTTGCATCTTGTAGGCAGTCTCGTGCGTTACAATATAGTCGTTCAGCACGCCACGCACTTGGATGTTCTCGTTCTTGGTAAGAACGCCCGTCTTGATTGGTTCGTTGAAGACAACGTAGACATCGTCTCCATCGTTCAGAATTCCGTTTGACGGACTTGGTGTACCCAACGCCATTGGCTCAGACTGATCTTTCACCACGGTGATTTCATCACTATAAGCGTAGATATTGTCTGTTCCGTATTTGCAGACGGTTGCCGCACGGAAGAGGTACGTCTGATCATAGAACGAAACGCTATTCACATTAAATGGATAGTTGAACGAAGCGGTCGTGATGACGGAATCCGTCTTCTCCGCTTTCTTGACGGAATCATTCAATGCAAAGGATTTCGCCAAATTCCAGTCGTTCTCACCGACTGCCTTGTATTGAAGGTAAATCTTGCCGAATCCGCCATAGGTTCGGTCGAAATCTTTCACCTTCAAAATCAACTCATCCTCATTGGTGTTGATAGTGGTCTTGTCGATCTGCAACGTGATTGGCGAGCAACCAGGATTGAAGTGTGCAGAGATGTAGACCGTATCTGAGATCAAATCAATGTTGCCGGTCTCGTCGTTCTGGCACATAGAGGCGATGACAACGCTGATAGAGTCGTAGTCCACCACATCCAACTGAGTTTGTTTCACTTGGAGTTTCTTCTGCGTGATTTCGCCAGCCCTCAAAAGGATGGTTCGAGGCGAATTGGTAATAGACGCTCCATCCACCAAAACATTCGCACCTTTAGCGTTAACAGCCTTCAGATAATAGTAGCCATCCTCCAAAATATCCGAATTGTTGTAGAGATTCAAAGTGTAGTTAGCCGCAGAACCGCTTGGCACATCAGAGATGACCGGTGTCTCGCAACTGATTTCCGGACTTTCAATTTTCATCGTGGCTTGAGCAAGTGTGTGCTTGCCTGGCTCATAGTAGCGAGTGAGTTTCTCGCCCTCGTAAGGACAGGAAGTCTGGCCAGCGCGAGTGTAGAAGATAGGGCCGAAACCATCTGGCGCATTGTAGATATCCACAGAAAGGGCATCATCATCGCCAGTTTCCACCAATTCGTAAGAAACAGTCTGGCAGTCCTCCGTCGTCTTGGTATCAGATGTGCTGTAATCCACAGTCGTCTCTACCTTCACATCTATATCCATTCCCAATCCAATAATCTCGTAACCAGAACCAATGCCCACCATCAAAGAGGTCTGCACACCGAGTTCCTTCACCTTCGTAACACTTGAGCAGTTTTGAGTGGATGATCCATATTTCGAACCTGCATCAAATGATTTGTTGACAATCAAGAAGGAGTCTTGTCCCTCGATGGCTCTCACCTTGGCACGCTCGTTGGCCGCCAACTGTTTCTTCCAAAGTTCGATTTGTTGGTTGTACCAAAGAACAGTGTCACTATACATACCATCAGTTGACACACTCTCTGGAAGAACTATCATATAACTTGGACCTTCGAAGCAATTCTTGCCATCAACCATCTTGGTCTGCGCATTACTGCCCCAAACGGATTTATCCGTATTGCTAGTACCGAAATACTCACTATCTTGACCCCACTTGGTGAGATAGAGGATATGTCCCGTTTCGTTCTTCAACTTGGTATCTTTGTAAGAATTGTAGACATCACCTTTGACGGTGGTCAGACAATTGTTACGCAAACTTTCCAAATTAGGAATCAAAGTATTTTCAATGTATGTCTGCGTGTAAAGAAATTCCGTTTTGTAAGACTCAGACACGTTCAAGCCTTCGTCCAAAGCGATGGAATAATTGTCTGCTGTGTCTTTCTGAATAGTTACCTTTCTCGCCTTACCGAACACTTGGTTGGTAGACCATCCGATGAAGACATCACCGCCCTCGCCCACATAGTCTTCCGCATCCGAGGTGCTGATGGCATTGGTAACCGTCATCGTCGTTGATTGTGACTCCGACTTATTTTGGGTAGCCGTCAAAACGGTGTTAGTCGATGCTTCAATGCCCGTCCAGGAACTCACCGTCTTCGTTAAGACTATAGCACCCACACCTGCACCCGAATAGGTCTCAATATTCGACGAAAAGGTATTTACAGTGCTGATCTCCGTTCCCTCCGTCGCATAGAAGTTCGTTGCCTCTTCAACGGTTATAACAGAACCATCCTCCAAAGTGGCAAATGAATTGCTACCGGCAGGGTCGCGCAAGATATAGTAGACCTTGTCTGGACCAGCCGTTACAAAGTTGTTACCTGTTGGAAGTCCACCAAGGATGATTCCGTCCAAACCATTGCCCCAATTATAAATCCGGTTATTCATCTCGTATGTGATATTCAACCGTCTTGTGTATGGACTGGTGATCTGAGGGAATGTAGCCTTGAAGGCGTAGACTGCCTTACCCGTTACGGAATCCAACGTTACGGTGTTGTCTGCCAATTGCTCGACATCTCCTGTCTTCACCCACACGGAGTCGCCTTTGTTACCTGCAACTTTCACGCTGTCTCCAACGACGTTCAGAATTTGCTGCGCACCCAACTCGTTGGACAAGGTAACCGTCACGCCACGCATAGGCACTTTGTCGACAGAGTCAGCCAAACCAGCTTTCACTTTGTCATAGTTCACAAAACGCTCATAGCCGAAAAGGTTGAGTGTGTAGGTGTTGTTTTGCGTGAAGACAGGATACCCCATCGTGTAGGTCGTGTCTGCGCCGATCAACGCCACAGTGTCCTTCTTCTGCGTGATTGGGTCTTTGTAGATATAGGTATTGTCGCCAAACAAACCATCCTTGTGGTTCCCGTCTGTAACCTCCAAGGTTGGAGTAGTGTGTGCCACGACGTCCAATGCATGGATATACTCCACATATCCGTAGTGTGTGCTGTCAATTAAGGCAGAATCTTTCAGCACATTGTTCAGATTGGCAGATGCCAACGCTGGTGCCGAGTAGTCGGATGCCGAGAATTGGAAATCAGGGTTGTTGACCAGTCGAATGCTCGAAATGGTGTAATCCAATGGTGGAAGCGCAACGGCAAACTCGCCCGTAACGGAATCCGTCAGGATCGTGATATATTGTGCATCCGTACCCGAATCAAACTTACCCGTAGTTGTCACACTCTTCACCGAGTCGATTGGAGAGGCAAAGGTGCGGATAGAGTCTTTTGTATTCAACTGATACAAATCGCTGGCCTTCAACTTAATCTCAGCCCTACCGATGTTCGCCTTAGAGAGGTTGAAACCGTGAGGTTTCTCGCCTTCGACATCACCTCCCACCACTTTACCTACCACGGTAACCAAAGTGTTATCATAGAAGGTGAGGTCAGTTACAGGGTTTTCAAAAACCTCTTTTTTACCTCTTCCGAAAGCGTCTTCTGGATAACGGCCGTTATTCACGAATGTGTGGTTGGACTTTTTCACCTGGATGTAGTGTTCGCCAATCGGAACACTGATGGTGTACTCGCCATTCTCATCGCTTGTTACCAAATCACCGTCGCCTGTGGTGCAAGCCACCCCGTCGACATAGAAATTACATCCCTGTACTGGTACAGTAGTGTTCTCGTAGTAGACCACGCCCGACACATCGAAACTTGAGTTATCCGTAAAGTCTACATTGTTGTGGTTGCTGGCGTTGTCGTTGAAGTAGAGCGTTTTCTCAGTAGGAGAGAACTTATGCACGCCCAAACTTGGCATAATGGTGTAACTCTCACCTTCTCCCACGTATGGGAGGTTGTTCATAAGGTAGGAACCATCCACATCGGTGTAGGCTTTGAATGCCAGTTGGTCGATGGTTGGCACCTCATTGTTATTCGCATCCGATTTCTTGGCAATGTTCTCCATATAGATATGCCGCCCGTTGTACTTTCCATTTTCATTGGAAAGGTCTACCGCCAAATTGTCGATATCTTCGTCAAAACGATAGTAGCCAGACAAGCCAGCCTCCGAACCGTTCAAGTATCTATCATAGTTTTGGGCGACCGTGGCAGAGTCTAAGGTAACACTCCAGAAACGTAGCTCATCCAAGAAAAATGTCGGATATTGGGTGGTAGTGCCTTGCACATCAGCTGCGCCGATTGTCAAGTTGCCTATTTTGTTCGTGGTCTTTACCGTCTTTACAGAATCCACTGCTACGGTAGTGTTACTGATTATTTGGAACAGATCCACTGGTTTTCCGTTCACATACGCTGCTGCACAGGTCGGCGAGTAGGTAAACGTGTAGTGAGTGTAGTTACCATCAATGTCAATGTTGTTGGACGATGGGCGCACAAAGAAAGATGTGCCGTTCCAATTGACATAGACGCAATCACCTTCCGTATAGATGCTGAAGTTTGTACCGTCTATGATCTTGGTTTTTGTCCTGCCATTGACACTCTTCATATCCCTCAAATAGAACTGGATAGAGCCGTTTTCGCCCAGCATTCTCTGCACGAGGGAATCTTTAATCACTGCCGTGGTTTTAGATGTTCCATCAAAATGCAACGCACGGTTCACCATAGCAGAGCCACCTTGCGCATAGACGCAGACATCTTTTACTGCCTGCTTGCTGCTGCCATAGGTTACACTACCCGAAACCACACCGTAGGGTTGCGAGAAGCCTATGTCCATCAACGTGCTGGACGGACTTGCCACTTCTCTGCCCGATGAATCTTTACACGTCTGGATGCCATCTACTTTATAATCATAATAAACACCCGACTCACCGGACTGGTCGTCATACCGATACTGACTATTCATATTCAAATACTCCACCGTGGCAATGTTTTCCCATACCTGCTCAGATGAGTTACGCGCCTTACGACCTAAATTGAAATAGGCAAAATTTTGTGTGCCTTCATCCAAAGTCCATACAATAGACGTGCGTCCCTTGTAGTAACCCTTCGACACATCCAAAGACAAGATTGTGCCGTCCTCCGCATTGGGATTTACAATTGTTACAGATTTCTTCAAGGTACTATTCACCTCTTTCCCATCATATTTCACTTTTAGAGTGAATGTATAAGGGACACATGCCTGGATTCCCGTTACTGTGAATGAAGTCGTATCAGCCGATGGGTTTGACAAGTTAGGTATAGCTGGAGAACTTACAAGTTCATATTGCACACCCTCAGGCCAAATTCCACCTGTTTTCCTTTTCCAGTTTAAAACAAAACTCTTCTTGTCCGCCCCTACTGAAGCCGTAAGTTGATCAATCTCTTGAAAGTTTGTATTGACATTCAAGCTACTTAAATAATAATAATCATTCCATGAACTATGTTTTTGTCTTATCCTGTAATAAAAAGTTTTATTACCTTGCCCATACACGTCACTAAAATTATCCGTGTAAGAACAGGATGAAGTTTCAGAATCATCTTTTTTAGTCCATTTTAAGGCAGAATACGCAATTTCTTGCGACACAAGATTTTGTGTGAAAATACTATCCGTAGCACGCTGTAGAACAAAGTCAGATTCGTCTTTTTCACGCCCGGCAATAGTACTTCGCTCAAAATCACAAACACATTTGTTTGTTCCATCTGTAGCGTAACTAACATCAATAGTATTCTTAACAAACATTGGGAGATATAATGTATACCAACCCGATTCAATTGTTGGAATTGTCGGAATATTCAACCAATTACGCGTTTCAACTGGATAATTTTTCCTAACCTGATACAGAATTTTTGTTGCACCAGTGTTTTCTGAAAGCATCTGTGAATACGTCAAATTTTTGTATGTCGTTTTTTTTGTATGACTTGATTTAAATGTAGTCCACCCTGTTTCAGACACCGTTTCATTTTTCGTACCCGCATTTTTCACCACCTTCGTATTTATTTCACTGCAATTAGTATTGCCAGTTATGGTGTACTGATGTTGGTCTTCTCCAATCCATTCGTTTTGCCCGACTTTCAACCCAAAATTAACCTCTATCGGGTTATATTTTATATCGGTATATATCTCAAAATCTTGCATAGTAATTGGATCAAAGCGTGCCTTCTGGAGTACTTGAAGATTGCTGCCCGCATTTTTCATAAAATTCTTCACGTCTTCACTATACTTGATATGAAGGAAAGCGAAAGTCTCATAACCAGTCCTTGGAAACAATCGAATATAGGCCAACGAAGTTTCGCAACCATTGTAGTTCGTAATATACTTTACGTTGCCCTCAGTCCTCTCACTCATGGTATAGGTGCCTGGAACATTCAACCAAGCATCACTTGCCCAACCCTGACCATCTCTATAAATACCAATGTCACATAAAATCTTAGATTGACCCGAAGCTTTATTATACAAATAAAGCTCAGTCCATTCCATGTCATAGTCATCATCTTGACCCGAAGCGTCACTCCAAGTCAACATACATACAGACATCATATTGGGACAAGTCTGATATTTCACCTTATTCATAAAATTGGTAAAATCAGTTCCTCCTCCACTACCTCCGGATGACGGTTCATCCGCTGGAAACTCAAACACTGAATCAATCTTAAAAGCCTCGATGAATCTTTGGTTAAAACCCATATGCCAAGGCCAATACTCCGCCCTTGCGCTACCAGAGTATCCCACTCCAATTACCACCAGAGCAATCGTCATAAGCCACCGTCGGACCTTCGACGTAATTCCTCCTAAACAAAATTTCTCACTGTGCCTAAATCTCATAAGCCTAAATTTTAAATTTTAAAATTGTTTAAAACGATGCCGTTCGCTTTCGCATACCTTTTCTCGACACGGTAGAGCCAAGTGAGCTTGACTTTGCTCGTCTATCTTACGAAAAAGTTCGTTTAACAACATCTTTGCAAAAGTACCAAATAAAAACTTTTCAAATGAAAAGAATTCTCCACTCCAAATGGACAATATCTGTAATTGCTTGATTATCAATTTTACCCCCCCCATTTTTAACATTATTTAACACAAAATCATAGGTAAACCATTCCACGTAACACACCCAAGAACTTTAAAAATCTCCGATTTCATCGGGATTTTTCCTCTTTTCGGCATTTCTAAGCAAAAACCGCGTTTTTTCAAAAAAGGGTAAAATTCTGGCGGGAGAAGCGAGAAAATCATCACATCATCTTCACCATCCCCACCCTCCAAAACAGGAAGCCGGCAAGGGCTATCGCACCTCCCACGAAGCCAATCATCGGCAACGCACCGTGGGCGACTACCAAGCCGCCTATCATCGAACCACTGGCGATGCCCATATTGAAGAATCCAGAATACATTGACATCGACACCGCCGTCGCCTCCTGCGGCACCACCCTCATCAACTCCGACTGCAACGACACATTAAAGCCCGTTACCGCCATCGCCAACATTATGCACGAAAAGATAGCGGTTGGCACTGTCACCGTCGCTGGATTCATCATCACCAAAAAGAACGCCAAGGCTCCAATGGAAACCGAAATGAACCGCTTGGGATTCATCGGATAAAACTTTGAGAAAAGCATACTGCCAATGATGCCCATCACCCCGAAGAGCATCAGCGTCAGCGTTATCAACTCCTCGGACATGCCGGCGTAATTCTTCAAAAACGGCTCAATGTAACTGTACGCAACATAATACGCACCCGCCAAGCAAACCACCAAAACAAATATACGCACCAACATCTTGTTCCGCATCAAATCGGGCAACTGGCGGATGCGGAAGCCCCCACGACTCGGCACATCGGGCAGCGTGAACAACATATAGACCAACGTGAGCAACGAGACACCACCAATAAAGAGGAACGTCATCCTCCAACCCAAATACAAACCGATGAACCGCCCCAAAGGCATGCCCAAAATCATCGCCACGGACGAGCCTGTAACCACCATACTCAGCGCAAGCGCCTTGTTCCGCTCTGGCACAATGCGCACCGCCAACGGCGATACGATAGACCAAAAAACCGCATGCGAGCAAGCCACACCAATTCGCGCCGCCATCAGCGTGCCAAACGATGTAGCCACCCCCGACAAGCCGTGGAACAACACGAAAACACCCATTGTGCAGAGCATCAGCTTGCGCAAGCCCATACGCGACACCATCAACATCAGCGGCAGAGAAAGAAACATCACCATCCAGGCGTAGACCGAGATGAGCGAACCCGCAGCCGCCTCCGTCATACCGAACGATGCTGAAATGTCGCACAACAAGCCTATAGGCACAAACTCAGATGTATTGAATACGAACGTGGCACACGTCAGCCCCAAAAGGCCGAGCCATTCTCTCAGTTTCATACATTTATACTTTAAAAATCTCGTCAGAAAACGTGGCAAAACTAACGGAATTTTCAATCCGCGCAATAACTTTGCAAACAAAAAATCAGATGGCTGAATACATTTTTGAATACGAGTTTGAAGTGCGCGACTACGAATGCGACGCACAAGGCATTGTGAACAATGCGAACTACCAGCACTATATGGAGCATACCCGGCACCGATACATCCAGACGCTGGGACTGGACTTCATGCAACTCACCAACGCCGGCGTCATCCTCGTAGTGGCGAAAGCCGAACTGCAATACAAGAAACCGTTAGTAAGCAACGACAAATTCGTGTGCCGCCTCAACGTGAAAAAGGAGGGCATCCGCTACGTCTTCACCGAAGACATATACAGGCTTTCCGACAACCAACTTTGCACGAAAGGGAAGTTTGACATCGTGTCCGTCATCAACGGGAGGTTGGGTGTTTCTGCGGAAGTGGACAAGGCGTTGTTCGGGGAATAAACCGCAATTCCCCGTAATCACAAAAAGATTTTCAATCCCTGCGGAATAATCTCAACGTGGATCTCCGCACCCATATTGACCGGCTCGCCGTCAATGTGGAACTCACCCTCGTACGGGCGGACGAGCGTGGCAGAGCGTGTCTGCACAATCGTAACGTGGCGGCTCTGGTCTATCTTCTTCATAAAAAGCTGCCAAGCGAGGCGCGGAATGGAGTAAAGCGGGAACGTGTCGAGGATGCAAACGTCCATCAACCCGTCTTTCGTGCTGGCGTGCGGCGCGATATACGCCATATTGCCATACTGCGACGCATTGGCGAATGTTACGAGAAACGCCCTTCGCGAAAAAGTGGAATCCCCTATCTGTATCTTATATTTATAGGAACGATATTTGAAATACTCCCTCACCACCACCCTCAGGTAAGTGAAGAAGCCACGCTCCTGCGCATTGGCAAACGCATGGCTGATATGTGCGTCGAAGCCCGTGCCACAAGTGCAAAAGAAAGGTTCGCCCTCCACCATGCCATAGTCCATCATCTGCACGCTTCCGGCATTAAGCTGTCGCAGTGCCTTGGCGGGCGTCATCGAGATGCCGAGGTGCCGTGCCAAGCCGTTGCCCGAGCCGTAAGGGATCAACCCGAACGCAGTGTCTGTGCCAATAAGAGCCGACGCAACCTCATTCATCGTGCCATCGCCGCCACAAGCCACCACAACATCGTAGCCTTCTGAGGCATATTTTGCGGCAAGCTCCCGTCCTTGACCGGCATATTCGGTGAAGACCACCTCAGGAGTTGCCCACTTATCGTCCATCTCCCTCAGCACAAGGTCTGGCAAGTCTTGCTTGCGGCTGGTGCCAGACACAGGGTTTATCACAAACGCGATACGTTTCTTTTCCATTTTGATATAAACAAACAAAAAAAGCAGACCCGACAGATCTGCTTTTCTTCTCTCCATGAATGAGAGCCGATAGCGAGACTCGAACTCGCGACCTACGCATTACGAATGCGTTGCTCTACCAACTGAGCTATAGCGGCATTGCGGACGCAAAAGTAACGCATTTTCCTATTATCTCCAATATTTTTTCATAAATTTGCACGCTTTTAAGAAAAAAATTTTTTCGTAATGATAGAGATTCGACGCGTCGGCTCAAACAAGGAACTGAAACAGTTCGTCCGTTTCGCCAATAAACTATACGCCGGATGCCCGCAGTGGGTACCCGCGCTGGAGTTCGACGAGATGAACACGCTCAGAAAAGACAAAAACCCCTCGTTCGACCATTGCCAAGCCGAATATTGGTTAGCATACAAAGACGGCGAAATCGCAGGAAGGATAGCCGGCATCATCAACCACAACGCCAACAAGAAGTGGGGAGAGAAGGTGCGCTTCGGGTGGTTCGACTTCATTGATGACGCTGAGGTGGCCCGGCGGCTCATCCAAACCGTTGAGGAGTGGGGAAAATCCTTTGGCATGACCGAAATACACGGTCCGCTCGGCTTCACCGATATGGACAAGGAAGGACTCCTAATCGAGGGATTCGACAACCTGCCCACCATCGCCAACATCTACAACTACCCCTACTACCCTGCCATTTTGGAGCAATTGGGATTCCAAAAAGCGGAAGACTGGCTGCAATACAAAATCTTCATCGGCGACAAAGTGCCAGATAAAATCGTACGCGTGAACGACGTCATCTCCCAACGCTACAACCTACGCACGCTTTCCTTCAAAAAGAAAAGCGAAGTGAAGAAATACGCACGCCCACTCTTCCACACACTCAACGCAGCCTTCGCCGACCTCTACGGCTACGCACAGCTGACCGACAAGGAGATCGACGCCATCGTGAAGAATTACTTCTCTTTTATCGACCCCCGCTTCGTCTGCCTCGTTGTGGACGAGAAGGACAACGTCGTGGCATTCGGCATCAGTATGCCCAACCTCTCGGCAGCCTACAAGAAGGCCAAGGGGAAGGTGCTGCCCACCGGCTTCATCCACCTATTAAAGGGATTGAAGAACCTCGACACGATAGACCTCTACCTCAACGGCGTGCATCCCGATTGGCAGAACAAAGGCGTGCATGCACTCTACTATGCGAAGCTCAACCAGGCTTACATAGACAACCACGTGCGCATAGCCATCACCAACCCACAGTTGGAAACCAACACCAACGCAGTGCACATCTGGACCAACTACAACAACGAACTCTACACGCGCCGACGGTGCTACATCAAACCCATAGAAGAAAAAGCATAAAACGAATAGACCTACCCAGGTCATAAAAACAGAAAATCATGGAAAACGAAAAGACAAGAGAATTAATGCTGAAAGATAAATTTGTGGAGTGCTGCGGCATCCGCCTGACACACGTCGGCGACGGAGAGGCAACCTCGCAAATGGAAATCACCCCCAACCACCTCAACGGAATGGGGACGGTGCAAGGCGGCGCCATCTTCACCTTGGCAGACTTCACCTGCGCGGCGGCAGCCAACTCGCGCGAGAAAGCAGCAGTATCGTTGGACGGCGAGATAGACTTCTACAAAGCCGTATCAAAGGGAACGCTCACAGCCACCGCCACCGAAGTGTCGCTCAAACGAACCATCGCCGCCTACAACGTGGAGGTGCGCAACGACGAGGGCGCACTCGTAGCCGCCTACCACTCCAAGGTTTTCAGAAAAGACATCTAACCCTATGAGGAAGGACAAGCATACACACCGCCTGCTGATGCTCGCCCTATTTCCCCTACTACTCTGCCACTGCGGGGGAAAAGACGAAGGGGCAAACACCAACACCGAAGCGGACACAACCACCACCGCAACAGACACGGTCAGGGCAACCGCCGCCGAACCCATCAAGCACTGCACCCTCTACGAGGGACTCAAGAAAAGCCGAACGCTGCGCGACCCTAACAAGATGCACATACTAACCGGGCGCGAAATGGGACTGAAAGAACCATTCCGCAAAAACGCGGACTTCTTGGCCGTGCGCGACTCCATCGTCCAAAACGGAATTCTCATCTATGTGGAAGACGGCGCGCACTTCAAAAAGAAGGAGATGTCGCACTCCTACCCCTATTTGACAAAAGAGACTGTGGAACTCGTCAACGAAATAAGCGACCGTTTCCATCAGAAACTTATGGAGAAAAAACTCAACTCCTACTCGCTGCTGCTCACCTCGTGCCTGCGCACACTCGAGAGCCAGAACGCATTGCGCAACTGCAACCTCAACGCCACGCGCGACACCACCAGCCACGCATTCGGCGCCTCGTTCGACCTCTCCTATTGGGATTTCTTGGAAGATTCCACCGGCAACATCTGCCGATACAAAAACCTCCAAAAAATACTCACGCAAACCATCCGCGAGGTGCGGAACGAAAAGAAATGTCTCGTCATCAAAGAGACCGGGCAGTTCTGCTTCCACTGCACAACGATACGCTGACAAAGGTCGCAACAATGGAACTGAGGACGGAAGCCATCGTGCTAAGCACCATCAAGCACAAAGACAATGCGGAGATTGTGAACTTCTACACCCGCAAGGCGGGCAGACTTGCTCTGCTGCTCTACGGCGCACAAAGCAAACGCAAGGGAAACGCCGCCGCCTTCCTCCACCCCCTCTCCGTGGTTACCATCCGCGCAGACCTGCGCAACTCGCGCCGCCTCAACACCATCGACGAGATAAAACCCTTGCAAACCTCCGCCGGCATACTGTTCAACCCCGTGAAAAGCGCCATCTCGTTCTTCATCGCCGAGGTGCTGCAACAAGTGCTGCACACCAACGAGCAAGACGAGGCAATGTTCAACTTCATCCGCAGTGCCATCTCACTGCTCGACACGGCGGAACGTGGGTTGGGCAATTTCCACATCCTCTTCTTAGTACGGCTCACGCATTTCCTCGGGTTGCAACCAGACCTTCCGACGCCAACCACCAACCTCTACTTCGACATGCAACAAGTGGAATACGCCACAACACGCCCTCTGCACAACCACTACCTTCCCGCCGCCGACACGCGCCAACTGCAAAAACTGCTCCGCATATCACCCTATAACTATTCACTCTTCCGCTTCACACGACAGGAACGCAACGACGTGGTAGACCGCCTGCTCGACTACTACCGCATCCACACAACCAACTTCGGCGACATCAAGTCGCTGGAAGTTTTGCGCGAGGTTTTCGGGTAAGTGCGAAAGACCGCACTGATTTTTCAGAGAAAAAGCATACCTTTACAACCACATCGGATTCCACTATTCATGAGCCAGATAAAAAGCGGGTCATTCAATTAGAAATCCGATCATAATCATAATATAACACATTGATTCTCAATTAAATCAATCTTTCAAGAAAGTATCTATACAAACAATGGCAAATTCAGACAGAGGAAACTTCGGTAGTAAATTAGGATTGATTTTGGCCACGGCTGGTGGCGCGGTGGGACTGGGCAACGTCTGGCGTTTCCCCTATATGGCAGGCGAAAACGGAGGCGCAGCCTTCATCTTGGTCTACTTTGGGTGCGTGCTGATCTTAGGACTGCCGTGCATGATCTCTGAGTTCATCATCGGGCGGCGAGGGGCTGCCAACACTGCCCGCGCATACACCAAAATGGCAAACGGAAGTGCTTGGAAATTCATCGGCTACCTCAGCGTCCTCACGGGATTCCTAATCACCTGCTACTACGCCGTAGTGTCTGGCTGGTGCTTAGAGTATGTCTTCGCTTCCGCCGCACAGAGAATCCACGGCGACTCCACCGCAGTGGAGCAATACTTCAAGGATTTTGCCATCGACCCCATCCGACCCGTGTTCTGGACTATCGTCATCTTTCTCATCACCCACTTCATCATCATCCGCGGCGTGAAAGGCGGCATTGAGAAAGCTTCCAAACTGATGATGCCGACACTCTTCATCCTCCTCATTATCATCGTGGTAGCGTCGTGTATGCTTCCAAACGCGTGGAAAGGTGTGGAGTTCCTGTTTAAGCCAGATTTCAGCAAGTGCAACGGCGACGTGTTCCTCAGTGCGCTGGGGCAGTCGTTCTACTCGCTCAGCATCGGTATGGGGTGCGCCTGCACCTACGCATCCTACTTCAGCAAAGACACCAACCTTGGAAAATCCGCACTCCAAATCGGCGTGATAGACTCTTTCGTCGCCATCCTCGCAGGGCTGATGATTTTTCCGGCAGCCTTTTCCGTCGGAACATCGCCAGACAGCGGTCCGTCCCTCATCTTCATCACCCTCCCGAACGTCTTCATCCAAGCCTTCGCCTCGTTCCCGACAGTGGGCTGGATCATCTCCGTCATCTTCTACCTTCTACTCTCGCTTGCCGGCCTCACATCGCTCATCTCGTTGCACGAGGTCAGCACCGCCTTCATCTACGAAGAATTGAGAATCAGCAGGAAGATGGGGGCGACCATCATCACCATCATCTGCGCCACCATCGGGACGCTATGCTCCCTCTCGCTGGGTGCGACGGATGCGTTCACATTCGCCGGCAAGAACCTATTCAACTGGTTCGACTTCATAACAGGACAGATCTTCCTGCCGATAGCCGGCTTCCTCACCTGTATTTTCTTAGGGTGGTTTGTTCCTAAGAAAGTGATACACAGCGAATTTACAAACAAAGGAACACTGAAGGGACATATTTTCAACGTCTATTTGTTCCTCATCCGCTTCGTCTGCCCCGTATTCATCCTCCTTGTCTTTTTAAAACAATTGGGCGTTTTCTAACGGAGAAGGAGAAACAATCACTTACTCCCTTCGCACATCGCCAAAAACAGGCGGTGAACCGACTCGTCCTCGTTCAACTCGGGGTGGAAAGAGGTTGCCAACTGGTTGCCTTGCCGGGCCGCCACGATATGTCCGCCTTCCATAGAAAGGATTTCCACATCCTCGCCCACCGACTCAATGTATGGGGCGCGAATAAACGTCATCGGCACTTTGTGGTCGATTCCCCTCACCTCACCCTCGGCGAAGAAGCTGCCCAGCTGACGTCCGTACGCATTGCGGCGCGTGGTGATGTCCATCGTGTTGAGCCGTTCCCGTTCCTCGCCAACCACTTGGGCTGAGAGGAGTATCAAACCCGCACACGTGCCGTACACAGGCAAACCCGACTCAATGTCCGACTTTATACGCTTGCGCAAGTCTAATTCGTCAAGCAACTTCAGCATCGTCGTACTCTCGCCACCAGGCAAAATCAATCCGTCCTTCCGCCGTTCCCAGTCGGTCGCCTGACGCACCTCAAACGCCTCCACACCTATCTTTTCCAACATCTTGCAATGCTCTCTGAAATCACCTTGCAAAGCCAATACCGCTATCTTTAATCCTTTCATTGTCAATCTTTTATTCACCAAAACAAATTCCGAATAGGAGGGGAGCAACATCTGCCCCCCTCACTGAAACTATTTGCCACGCTCAGCCATCAGCAGTTCGATCTCCTGCTCGTTGATGCCAACCATCGCCTCGCCAAGATCCTCACTTAGAGCCGCCAACATCTTCGGGTCATTGTAGTTGGTAACCGCCTTCACAATGGCAGCCGCACGCTTGGCTGGGTTTCCACTCTTGAAGATGCCGCTCCCCACGAAAACGCCCTCGGCGCCAAGTTGCATCATCAACGCAGCATCGGCTGGGGTAGCCACGCCGCCCGCCGCAAAATTCACCACTGGCAACTTGCCGTGTTCGTGGACATACCTCACCAAATCGTATGGGGCCTGTAACTGCTTGGCAGCCTCAAAGAGTTCGTCCTCGCACATCGACACCAAACGGCGCATTTCACTCTGTATCAATCGTATATGCGTTACCGCTTGCACCACATCGCCCGTGCCAGGCTCACCCTTCGTGCGAATCATCGTCGCACCCTCCGCAATACGGCGAAGCGCCTCGCCCAGGTTCTTCGCGCCACACACAAACGGCACGTCAAACTTCGTTTTATCGATATGATAAACATTGTCGGCTGGCGACAGCACCTCGCTCTCATCGATATAATCAATCTCAATGGCTTGCAGAATCTGCGCCTCGGCAATGTGTCCGATACGCACCTTCGCCATCACGGGGATGGAAACCGCCTCCTGTATGCCTTTTATCATTTTCGGGTCGCTCATACGCGAAACGCCGCCGGCAGCACGAATATCCGCCGGGATGCGCTCCAACGCCATCACCGCACACGCACCCGCCTCTTCAGCGATTCTCGCCTGCTCGGGCGTCGTCACATCCATAATGACACCACCCTTCAACTGTTCTGCTAAATCACGATTTAGTTTCTGTCTCTCGTTAATCATAGTCATTTGATATTTATAAAATTAGTTTTTATATGAATTTTGCTTTCGCAATTCTGAAGATACAAACTGAACATCAACGCTTACCGTTGGTTGGAAAACTTGAACTCGGAAGGCGGACAACCCCTCATCTGCTTGAAGAATTTTGTGAACTGCGCCTGCGAAGAAAATCCGAATTTATACGCCACCTCCTGCATATTTTTATTGTCGCTCGTCAGTTCCACCTCAATCTCATGTGCAAGGTGCTCGCGGATTAAATCCTTTGGCGACCGCCCCACCACCTTCTTGGTTACCTCCGCCAAATAACGTGTGCTGACATTCAGTCTGTCAGCATAAAAAGCCACATCGCGACTTTCTCGCCCATGAAGCATAATCTCGCCCATCAGTTTGTTGTAGAGTTCCAACAGATGAGTGGAAACCGCCTGTTTACCAGTGTGGTTGAGCAACCGCCCACCGTGTCCCAACTTCATATCCAACGAATAGACGACTAAACGATTGATGTACTCCCGCGCTCGCGAAACCGCCATCTTCAACTCCATACCATTGGAAAGGAAAGCGGCAATGGCAGAGGAAAACGCGCCACTCACACCGTGGGCGTTCCTGTCCACAACACCAAGCGAGGAGAAATAGGTTGGCTCTGCGCACCCTCGCATCATCAGCACATCCGTATGCCTGTCTGTCTGCACAGAGGCGCTTTGCAGAAGAACTGCGTTACAACCCTGGCGGACAAGCAGTTGGGCAGCCTCAACCATAGCATCAATGTTGTCAATTTTTCTACCAAGGAGGAAAGCCGCCGCCTCACTTTTGAGGTTCACAAGGGTGCAAAGCGGGAAGAGCCGACTTTGCAGCGCAGAGAGAATCTGACGATTCAGCAGAATGTCGCCGTGAATAGAAACCACACCAGGGTCGCACACCACAAACCGGGGTTGGTAAGTCTGAAGAAGTCTGGCAATGGTATTGACTGTCGCCTCGTTGCGGAGCAACCCCACCTTCACCACCTTAGGCGCAAGATCCTCCATAACGGCACGCACCTGCTGCTCAATGATTTCAACAGGTAGGTCGAACACCTCGTGGATTCCCAACGTGTTCTGCACCGTTACCGCCGTAATGGCCGAAGCGGCATAACCGCCCAACGACGAGATCGTTTTTATATCCGCCTGAATGCCGGATCCTCCAACACTGTCGGACCCCGTGATCGTCAAGATCGGTTCGCAATTCATCGTCTTCTTCTCAGCCATACGCATTATCTTTAAAAGATAATTATAACACATTGTTTATCAGAAAAATAAGAATAGAAAACAGCCTCAAAAGCCGATTTATCCAAAAACTTTTCCGATGACGGTGCAAAAGAAAAATTTTATTTTTTTACGGCAAATTTTTGTTCCCATTTTGACAAACAATAAAGGGGAAGAGGAAAAAAAGGACGGGAAAGAACCGCATGGCAGACACTTTGCTTCTCATTCTGCTTAAAAACACTATCTTTGCGTCAATCAAAAAAAATACTATGACCGAGAAACTCTCCCTCAAAGAAAAAATAGCCTATGCGTTGGGCGACGCATCCGCAAACATCGCATGGCGCGGTGTTTCAGCATTCCTCATCATTTTCTACACAGATGTGTTCGGACTCACCCCCGGCACCGTGGCAGCCCTTATGTTGGTGGCAAGAACGAGCGACGGCGTGTCGGACGTACTGATGGGCATCATCGGCGACCGCACCAACTCCAAGCACGGCAAGTTCCGCCCATGGATCCTGTGGTCGGCGCTGCCGCTCGGCATCATCCTCTCCCTGCTCTTCACCTGCCCCGACGGATGGTCAATGCCGTGGAAAATTGCCTACGCCTACACCACCTACATCCTCTTCACCCTCATCTACACCGCCAACAACATCCCTTACGGCGCACTGATGGCTGTGATGACGGGCGACGACAAAGAACGCACCAGCATCGGTTCATTCCGCATGGTGGGGGCATTCGCCGGCGGAATGTTAGTGCAAGGCTCGCTACTCTTCTTGGTAATGCACTTCGGCAATGTGAACCCGGAAATTAAGGTTAGAAACCTCGGCGAGATGAAGCAAGAAATCACCGTTACCGCACCGCAAGATGTGCAGAACGCAAACATCAAGACCGTCAACGGCATAGCCAAATTCACACAAACCGGAGTCGAGGGCGACAGCGCCACTGTGGGAAAGAGCTTCACCATCGCCGCGGGGGAAACCTACACATTCACCGTTGAAGGCGAAAGCAATCTGCAAAGCGCAGACTTCACCGTGATAGACCAAAAACAGGGCTACAGCAAAGCCATCTACCTGCTCTCCGCAGTATTGGTGCTGTGTATGTTCATCACTTTCCGCTACACGCGCGAGAGAGTGACACCGCCCGCTGCGCAAAAAGAGAACATCTGGGACGATTTGAAAGACCTCATCAAAAACAAACCTTGGTTGGTGTTGTTGGTAGTGGGACTCGTCTTCAACATCTATAACAACCTGAAGCAAGGAATCACGGTCATCTACTTCTCGCACTACATCCACAACCAGTTGTTGGCTGGCGGGTATATGACCGCCCTTATGGTGGCATCCATCGTCGGTGCAGCAGCCACGACGCCCCTCAGCAGGAGGTTTGGCAAGAAGAATGTGTTCATCGCGGCACTGCTCGTGTCGGGCTTCATCAACGCATCGCTGATGTACTGCGGTCCGCAAGACAAGGCAGCCATCTTCATCATCGGCTCACTGAGCGAGTGTGCGGCAGCCATTATGCCTACGCTCTTCTTCGCTATGTTGGGCGATGCGGCAGACTACTCCGAGTTTGTCAACGGACGGCGCGCCACAGGTCTGGTCTACTCCGCCGGCTCATTTGCCACGAAGTTTGGCGGTGGAATAGCCGGTGCGATCATCGGCTTCGTGTTAGGACTGTTCCACTACAATGGACAGGACTCCGTCGCCATTGAGGGAGCCATTCCAGGCATTGTGATGCTGATGAGTTGGATCCCGGCGATAATCGCCGCGGTAGGAGCCGTGCTAATGGTGCTATATCCACTCAACCAACAGAAAATGAACGAGATAACAACAGAATTAGCCAACCGCAGACAAAAAGAAATCTCAAAATCAGCCTGAAAGGAAAACACGATAGCGAATGCACGCACCCAATAATTATTGGGCTGCCATTCTCATTTTGCCCCTCTGAGGCAACTATTGTCAACAGAAATTCCTAAATTTGTAGAATCGTATGAAATGAGGTGACGGAATATGCTGTTCAAAGATGTTTACGGACAAAGTAAAATGAAAGAGACATTCATCAAAATGGTGAATGACAATCGGTTGGCGCATGCCATCCTTCTCTACGGTCCGCAGGGTGCCGGCAAATTGGCAATGGCACTCGCACTCGCCCAATACGTGAATTGTCCCAACAGAACGGACTCGGACGCCTGCGGCAAATGCCCGTCGTGCGTGCAGATGCAAAAGTTGGTGCATCCCGACCTCCACTTCGCCTTCCCCATCTCGCGAGACAAAGACACCGTTACCTGCGACAACTTCCTGAAACCTTGGCGCGAAATGGTGCTGCAGTCGCCCTATTTCACCCTCACACAGTGGGAGCAGTCATTCAGCCAGAACCAAAAGCGAAGCGTAATCTACGCCAACGAGAGCGACAACATCATCCGGAAACTCGGCTCCAAATCCTACGAATCGGAGTATAAGGTGATGATCATCTGGCTTCCAGAAAAAATGATGGACGACGTGTGCGCCAACAAACTGCTGAAAATCATCGAGGAGCCACCCGAAAAAACCATCTTCATCCTTGTGAGCGAGGAACACGAGCAACTGCTGCCCACCATCACGTCGCGCACGCAACGCTTCTTCATTCCACCCCTCACCGAAGACGACGTCACCAACGCACTACGCCCACTCCACCCCGATATGCCACAAGACGAGTTGGAGAACACCGCCCACATCGCCAACGGAAACCTCAACCGAGCCATCGCACTCTGCGAGGAAACACAAACAAACGACGACAACTTCGAGTGGTTCGTGCGCATTATGCGTATGAGTTACCTACGGCAAGTGAAAGAGATGAGGCAATGGTCGGAAGAGGTGGCGCAAGCCGGACGCAAACAGCAACTCGCCTTCCTGCAATACGCCCAAAAGACTATCCGCGAGAATTTCATCCACAATATGCACGAGAAACGCCTCAACTACCAATCCAAAGAAGAGGCGACTTTCTCGCAAAAATTCGCCCCTTTCATCAACGAAAAAAACATATCCGCCTTCCTCTCCGAGTTCGAACTGGCTGAGCGGCACATCGCACAAAACGTACAGGCGAAAATCGTATTCTTCGACATCGCCCTAAAAGTGGCAGTGCTGATAAGAATGAAATGAATTACCACGGCACCGGATTACCCCGGACCGACAATATAAACACCGAAACATAACAGTATGAGTATAAACGAAGGCTGCAAAATGAACGCAAAAGGCTGCAGCAAACATACGAACCAAAAGTTAGACACGTTCGACTGGCTGTGCGACATTCCAGAGTCTGCCAGCGCAACGGATCTGGTGGAGGTTACTTTCAAAAACACCCGAAAGGGATATTACCGCAACACCAACGACCTCACCTTGGTGAAAGGAGACGTCGTGGCAGTGGAGGCTTCGCCCGGACACGACATCGGCACCGTCTCTATGACCGGACAATTGGTAATCGCACAAATGAAAAAATACCACGTCGACCAGACGAGGACGGAAATCAAGCGCATCTACCGCTTAGCGCGCCCTAACGACTTGGAACGATATGAAGAGTCGAAAGCTAAGGAACACGACACGATGCTCCGCGCCAGGGAGATTGCCAAAAATCTGAACCTCAATATGAAAATCGGTGATGTGGAGTACCAAGGCGACGGCAACAAAGCCATCTTCTACTATATCGCCGACGAACGTGTGGACTTCCGCGAACTGATCAAGGTGCTGGCGGACGCCTTCCACGTAAGAATCGAGATGAAGCAAATCGGCGCACGACAGGAGGCAGGGCGCATCGGCGGCATCGGCCCGTGCGGTCGCCCACTCTGCTGTTCAAGTTGGATGACGAAATTCAGCTCCGTAGCCACAAGCTCCGCACGCTACCAAGAGATTTCCCTCAACCCACAGAAACTCGCCGGGCAGTGCGCCAAATTGAAATGCTGCCTCAACTTCGAGATAGACGCATACGTCGAGGCACAAAAGAACATTCCGCCGCGCAACATTCCGTTGGAAACAAAAGATGGAACCTACCACCACTTCAAGACAGACGTGTTCAGCGGCATTATGCAATACTCGTCAGCCCCTAACATGGCATCAAACCTCGTTTCAATTCCTGTTGAAAGGGTAAAGGAGATCATCGCACTCAACAAGCAAGGCATCAAGGTTGACACACTGACAGAATCGTCCGAAACGGAGAGATCCATTGACTACGAAAACGTTGTTGGGCAGGATAGTCTGACCCGATTCGACCGCAAGAGAAGACGCAACGGCGGAAACGGCAAGCCTCAACGCAAAGACCGCACCGCAGACAACGCTGACGCAAACAATGCGCCAAAGGACAGTGCCGCACCACAGACCAACGATGACCAAAGCAACGCCGACGCACCCAAAGACGCTCAGAGAAGAGACAATAACAACCGCCGCGACAGACGGCAACGCCCTAACGCCCCTCGCAACCCAGAAGAGGGAGGTGAAAACCGAGAAAACCGCGACGGCAACAACCGCCAAGGCAGACCGCGTAACGAAAACCGCCGTGAGGGTCGCCAACGTCCCGACCGTCGGCAACAAGACGATAGGCGTCAGCAAACAGCAAACGGACAAGCCGACAACAGTCAGCCATCCAACCCACAGCAAGAAGGACGGAGCGAAGGCAACCCACAAAACCGTGAGAACCGCGGCAACCGTAACGGACAGCCCCGACGCGACAACCGCCAACGCCCCAACCGCGACCGACGCGACAACCGAAACGGCGACGCACCCGCTCCACAAAGCGACCCACAAAACCGGCAGAGGCAACAGCCAAAGGATAACCAACCAAAATCCGATGAACAATGATTACGACTGTTGACAAACTGAGAAAGACATTTGCACTGTTTCTCCTCTCCGCCGTGGCACTCGCAACAGCGGGCTGCGCCGAAGAGTTCGCCTACAGCAATGCCACAAGCATCGCACCCGAGGGATGGAGCAAAGACAACCTCGTCGACTTCACCTACACCTCGGCAGATACCGCCGGCAGATACGACATCATCATCGACGTCCGCAACAACGAGGCTTATCCGTTCCAGAATTTCTGGCTCTTCGTACAGTCGTTCTCACCCGATGGCATTGAATACACAGATACCTTAGAGTGCGTGTTGGCAGACAACTACGGGCGATGGATAGGCAAGTCGTCTGGCTCTATGCACACACTGCCCGTGATGTTTCTGAGCGATGTGCAGTTCCCTAAAAAGGGCGACTACCGATTCCGCTTAGCACAAGGCATGCGCACCGACACGCTATGCGGGATACAAGAGATTGGCATCCGAATCAAAAAACACGAGAATCAGGAACGTTGAGCTATGGGGAAAAACAAATTAGCGAAGTTTCAAGATATGGACGCGTTTCCACACGTCTTCCAGTACACTTTCTCCGCCTTGCGCGAAACAGGCGACGCATTTCCGCTAAAAGGGAAATGGAACACCTTCTTCGGCAATGATAACCCGATAGTGGTGGAGTTGGGTTGTGGAAAAGGCGAATACACTGTGGCACTCGCCGAGATGTATCCCGAGAAAAACTTCATCGGCGTGGACATCAAAGGTGCGCGAATGTGGACTGGTGCGAAACATTCCCACGAAAAAGGAATGAAGAACGTGGCTTTCATCCGCACCAACATTGAAATCATACCGCAGTTCTTCGCCCAAAACGAGGTTTCCGAAGTGTGGATCACTTTTCCCGACCCACAGATGAAAAAAGTGCGCAAACGCCTCACATCCACAAGGTTTATGGAGTTGTACCAGCAGTTCGTCCCCTCAGGCGGCACCATCCACTTGAAGACGGACAGCAACTTCCTCTTCCAATACACCTGCGAGATGGTGAAAGCCAACCACTACCCCGTGTTGTTCCAAAACAACGACCTTTATCATTCCGACTTTTCGGACGATAAGATATTGTCTATCAAGACATTCTACGAGCAGCAGTGGATAAGCCGCGGGTTGAACATCAAATACATCAAATTCTCGCTCGAACACCGCGACCAATTTGTGGAACCCGATGTGGAAATAGAATTCGATAACTACCGGAGCTACAACCGCACCCGCCGCACGCAAGAAGACAATAACCCTAAAAAATGAAAATCTAACAACATCAATATGGATACAAAAAATCTGCAAGCCCTTTTCGAGGGTGAAATGGAAAAATTGAATTGGGAGATTAACCCCAAGAACCTCTACGCACCCATCAAATATGTGCTTTCGTTAGGCGGAAAGCGCATCCGTCCGTTGGCAGCACTGATGGCATGCGATTTGTTTTGCGGAGACGCCACCAAGGCCATCAAGCCTGCCCTGGCGCTCGAGGTGTTCCACAACTTCACACTGCTGCACGACGACATTATGGACCGCGCCGAGATGCGCCGCAACCAACCCACCGTGCATATCAAGTGGAACGACAGCACCGCCATTCTCTCGGGCGACGCTATGCTCATCAAAGCCTACCAACTGCTCGAGCAATGCGACCCTGCATACCTACCCAAACTGCTGAAACTCTTCTCGCAAACCGCCGCCGAAGTGTGCGACGGACAGCAATACGACCTGGATTTTGAAAACCGCAACGACGTCTCCGTGGAAGAGTACATCGATATGATCCGCCTGAAGACGGCCGTGCTGCTTGCCGGCAGCCTCAAAATGGGTGCCATCTGCGGCGGGGCGAGCGAAACCGACGCCCAATATCTCTACGAATTCGGCATCGGCGTGGGCATCGCCTTCCAACTGCGCGACGACCTGTTAGACGTATACGGCGACACGAGAGACTTCGGCAAGGAGATCGGCGGCGACATCTGTTGCAACAAGAAAACCTTTCTGCTCATCAACGCCATCCTACACGCAGAAGGCGACGACAAAAAAGAACTTGATGGCTGGCTGGCGAAAAAAGATTTTGACCGCACACAAAAAGTGGAGGCCATCACCCGCATCTACGACAAACTGCAAATACGCACCGCCACCGAGGAGAAAATGCGCCAATACTACAACCAAGCCATTGAAGCACTCCGCAAAGTGAGCAAAAGCGAAGACGAAAAGAAGAACCTGTACCAAATGGCAGAAAGGCTTTTAAACAGAATCAGCTAAAAATTCCAATCTGTCAAAATGCCATACAGAAGACTTCCGAACACGAATCAGGCAAGGCTACGATCGCTTCAACAGGCGGTGAACATCGGCGATGACGCTGACATCTACAGCCTCGCCTTCTCCTACAAACTGTGGGAAGAGGCTAAGGGACTATTGGTGCGCTACCAGAGAGCATTGCTCGAAAGCAAGCAGTGCAGCGATAACCAATTCTCCAAAAGCAAAAAACTACAGGAGGACACCAAATTGGCGCGACTCTACGTCTCCCACTTCATCCAAGTGCTGAATATGTGCGTGCAACGCAACGAAATCAAAGCCGACGCCAAAGAACTTTACGGGTTAGACCCCGAAAGCTTCGCTGTGCCTGACATCAGCACCGACGAGAACCTCGTGGCTTGGGGGAAAAAGGTGATAGACGGCGAGCAACTGCGCATCGCACGCGGCGGAATGCCCATCTACAACCCAACTATCGCCAAGGTAAGAGTCTACTACGACATCTTTCTGGAAGGTTACAACTACCAAAAAGTGCTGCAAAACAACACTTCGCGGTGCATAGAGAACGTGGCGAAGCTCAACAAAGAGGCCGACAAGGTAATCCTCGAAATCTGGGACGAGGTGGAAAAGAAATACGACTCGCTGCCGCTCAACGAGAAAATCAACAGCTGCCGCGAATACGGACTGATATACTACTACCGAAAGGGCGAAAAAGAGGAATAAACGAGATTTATAATGACGACGGGTATGAAAATCACAATAATCCTAAGATACCGCTCCAACTGGGGCGAAGAAGTGTTCATCAAAGGCGACGCTCCCGAGCTGAACGTGAATAACAGTGAGGGACTGCGGATGCAATACACCGAGCAAGGGTGGGTCATCACCTTCTACACAGACATAGCCGACTTCCGCTACCACTTCCTCATCCGGCAAAACGGGCAAACAATCAGCGAGGAAACGCCACGCTCACACCAATTCGGTCCGCATGGCAAAGGGTACAAAACCATCCTTGTGTACGACTCGCTAAACGCCTACCCCAAGCCACCGCGCATGATGGTGTCCGCCGCAATGACCAACGCCATACGACGCCACAAATCACCTCAAACGAAGAAACGCGCCCAGGCAAAAGTTCCCATCATCTTCAACACACAAAGCCTCTGCGTGAACTTCAACCACAGACTCGCCATCAGTGGCAACTGCGCCACCCTCGGCAAGTGGAACGAAGACGAAGTGGTGGAGATGGACTCAACCGGACATCCTGGCTTCCGCTGCCTGCTCGACGCCAACAAACTCAACTTCCCGTTAGAATACAAGTATGTGATTTCTGACCCTTCGCAAAACTCCGTCCTCTACTGGGAGTTGGGCTACAACCACTACCTCGCACTCGAACCCGACCTCACACTCTCGACCGACCTCATCGTGGTGAACGACCCCGAGCCGCAATTCGGTCTGCAAGACTTCAAGGGAGCAGGCGTGGTGGCTCCGATTTTCTCGCTCCGCACAAAAGAGAGTTTCGGCTGCGGCGAGTTTCAAGACATCAAGAAATTAGCGGATTGGTGTGTAGCCACAGGCCAGCGCATCATACAAACGCTCCCAATCAACGACACCACCGTGTTCGGCTCCTGGCGCGACTCCTACCCATACAGCGCCATCTCCGTCTACGCACTCCACCCAATGTATCTCAACATCGAGAAAGTCGGGACATTCAGCCATCTGAAGGAATATAAAAAACTGAAAAACGAACTGAACGAGGAGATCTTCGTAGACTATGAAGCGGTGAACAAACACAAGTGGACGTTCATACACGAACTATTCCAACTGCACGGAGCAGAAACATTCGCAACAGCTGATTTCCAATCATTTATGGCTGAAAATCAAGCCTGGCTGAAGCCTTACGCCGTGTTCAGTTTCCTAAGATACAAATTCTCCACATCTGACTTCAACCACTGGGGGCGCGACGCCAAATATGACGCCAAACGCATTGAAAAATACTGCCAACCCAACAGTATGGAGTACAACGACGTGGCTGTACACTTCTTCGTACAATACCACCTGCACAAGCAACTGAAAGATGCCGTGGAATACGCCCACTCAAAAGGCATCGCCATAAAAGGCGACATTCCCATCGGAGTGAACAAAAACAGCGTGGATGTGTGGGAACACCCCGAACTGTTCGACTGCGGCGGAAGTGCGGGCGCACCACCCGACTATTTCTCAAAAACCGGTCAGGTGTGGGGATTTCCCATCTACAACTGGGACGAAATGGCGAAAGACGGCTACCAATGGTGGAAGAACCGCCTCAAGTCTATGGCAACCTATTTCGACGCCTACCGCATCGACCACATCCTGGGCTTCTTCCGCATCTTCCGCACGCCTAACACCTCGCGGCTGGGACTGCTCGGGCAGTTTGTTCCCGCTATGCCACTCACCATCGACGAGATAGAACGCCACGGGATCTCTTTCAACAAAGAGTTCTTCTGCCAACCCATCATCAACGATGCCGTATTGGAGAAAATCTTCGGAGAAAAGGCTTCGGAAGTGAAAGAAAAATATCTGACACCTACCAACGGAAACTCCTACCAACTGAAACCCGAATATTCATCGCAAGACAAAATAGACGAACACATCGCCTACGAGGAGGATAAACCCGAAGTTGAACGTCTACGCAAGGGCTTGTATCTGCTCTGCTGCCAAGTGCTGTTCATCGAAGACTACAAAGTCGCCGGCACCTACCACCCACGCATCGCACTCGACCAAAGCGCAGCGTTCGGAACGCTTCCGCAAGACCTGCAAAACAAACTTCGCGACATCTACGAGGATTTTTACTACCACCGCCACAACGACTTCTGGAAAGCCTCTGCCGAGAAAAAACTAACCCCTATCATCGAGTCAACTGATATGATGGTGTGCGGCGAAGATCTTGGTATGGTGCCTATGTGCGTCCCTACCGTGATGAGCGATTTGGAAATCCTGAGCCTTGAAATACAACGTATGCCGAAAGAGCCATACGTTGAGTTCGGCACGCTGAGCAAAGTGCCGAAAACCTCCGTCTGCACCACCTCAACGCACGATATGAGCACAATGCGCCAATGGTGGGAGGAAGACCGCAGCAGCGTACAACGCTACTTCGGCAACGAACTGCACCAATACGGCACCGCACCACAATTCTGCGAGCCTTGGATTTGCCGCCTCATCATTGAAAACCACCTGAAATCGCCCGCAAGCTGGGTCATTCTGCCTATCCAAGACTGGATGGCGACCGACGGCAACGTGCGTTGGGACCAAACCTTCAAAGAACGCATCAACGACCCCGGCAACCCCAACAATTATTGGCGTTACAGAATGCACATCAAAATTGAGGATTTAATCAAAAACGAGAATTTCAACGAGGTGATCCGCCACTTGATACAGGAGGGAGGTAGGTAGACTTAAAAAATTAGGAATTAGGGCTGGGGAAAACCATCACCTAATTCCTTTCTTTTATGCTTCTTATTAGAATTGGAAATCAGCGGACTCTCAGTCTGCGCCCCACCCTCAAAATAGTGGTGCTTTTGATGCGATTCAACTTGCAGAGTTTAGACACCGTAGTGTGGTATCTTCGTGCGATTTTTCCCAAATTATCGCCTTGACGGATTTTATAATATTGTGCCGGGCTGTGCAGGTAATTGTAATACTCCTTGAACGATTCTTTGGGACGGATGGTGTAGGTGTCCGCCTTCATATAGACCGTGTCGGGGGTCATCTCCAAGAGATTGCGCGCATTGATAGGAATGCCCAAAAAACGGAACTCGAAATGCAGGTGCGGACCCGTAGACCGACCTGTATTGCCGCCCAGAGCGATCACCTCGCCCGACTTCACATCCTGGTTATTGCGTACCAACACCTTTGAGAGATGCCCATAAAGCGTTTCCAACCCATTGGAATGCTGAAGAAGGACGAAATATCCATAGCCCTTCTTCTTAGACGTTCCGTAGCGCATCATACGCACCTTGCCATCAAACGCCGCGCGAATGGTGTCGCCCACAGTGAGCCGCATATCCGTTCCCGCATGGAACCGTCCCCAACGCTCGCCACACTCCGACGTTACGACATTGACATTGGGAGCGGAAAAGCCACGGCAATCCACCACAAAAGTATCTTTCACAGAATCAACGGGGAATCGGTAAGGGTTCACCCTCGTGCTATCCCACCCAGCGCGGTAAAGGGCGACAATCGCCGAGTCGGTCAGCGAGTCGACCGGCAGACGAAACGTGGTGAGAACCCGCACCGGAGCAGAGTCCACCTCAAGAGAGGAAACATCCTCGTCCAACATCTCGTCCAACGAGTCCACAGGAACAACATCGACAGGTGCGTCCGCACCATCGCTTTGAGCAAAAAGAACAGCCGGCAGAAGCAGCGAAAGCAACCCGGCAAACAAAAATCTCAAATTTTTCATGACCAAAAGCCTCTCCGCAGAAACTTGCGTCAAGGACTACAAAGGTAAAGCAGAATTATTTAATTAGGAACGAGTTACACGGATTTTTCAGAAAATCCAGAGCCATCAGTGCTTCCAGAGGCGTTATTCCGCCGCTGCTCTACCCTTCGCTTCAAATCACGCAAACGGCTGCGCTGCTCCCACGCCCGCTTCTTCGCTTCATACTCCTCTTGTTTCTTCTCAATATAGTTATCTGCCATACACTAAAAAACCATCTAAACCATAAGTTAAGCGGGAACTCACCGTATCGTTACCATCGTCGCACCATATCCATACTCCTGGAACGAGGCATCCTGGACGTAGCACGACGCATATTTCGTCTTCAACTGCTTCAAGATTTCCTTCCGCAGCACACCGTTCCCCTTCCCGTGTATGAAGACGATTTTCCGACCCTTATCCTTGATATTCTCCGCCATCACCTTGTTGAATGTGTCGAGTTGATATTGCAACATATCGCCGGCAGACATTCCCGCCGTGCTATCCAGAAGTTGCGCGATGTGAAGGTCTTTCACGGTTATCTCCTCCACCTTTTTGCTTTTGCGCGACATTTTCGCAGGGAAGACTGTTTCCTTCTGTGCGACGACACGCTCTATGTCGTCCTCCCGCCACAACGGCTGACTTGGCACATCGTCCTTCACGATAGGGAAAAGCAGCGCATCCTCGTCAAAATAGTCGTTTTCAACAAAACTGTGCAGTTTGTAGAACTTCACGGCATTCACTTTCAACGGCACATCGTATGCCGGCTTCAAGAGGTAAGATTTTCCCTGTTTGAGGGCGAGCAGTTGGATGCGCAGTCCCTCCCAATCGGACAATTCGTCCTTTCTCACCTCCTGGAGCAATATTTTCGTGTTGGGTTGGATAAAACCCACAGACTTACTCGCATAATTCGTCCCGACAGCTGCAGCGATGCTATACGACAAGTAATAATTGCTATCGTTCACCAAATAAGCGTCGAAATCGGTATTTGAAAGCACCTTCTCATTTTGCGGGATAAAAGCCAAAAGCACGTTGAGAGCGTCGCCGCCCTCGGTTTCCTCCTGCGGCACATACTCGTCGGCAGATTTTTCAGCCTCAACGAAATCATCCAATGTTTCAATCTTCTTCTCAGGTTTCTTCTCGTGCGTGTGTACGGTTGTCGCCGTTTCCACCACTACGCATTCGCGCGCTAAGGTCGGCACGTCGAAGCCGTCGTCGTCCGTAACCATCACCATATCTCTGCTCACAATCTTCGAGACAACGCCACCGCCCGTGGCATTGAGAAACCTCACTCTATCTCCAACTTTCACCATAACACAATCATTTTACGACCCCGTCCACCGGACATTCTCCGATAAACTTCGGCCTATTTAGTCAGATTCGAAACGAATCAGAGCAAAGTTCACTATTTTTGCAGAAATTTTGAAATATACACGCAGAAAATGATACATCCGAAGGATATTGCCATAAAAGATTTCACCTACGAACTGCCCGACGAGAGAATCGCCAAGTTTCCCCTTGAGAAGCGCGACGAGTCGAAACTTTTAGTCTACGAAGACGGGACAATCCGCCAAAGCGTTTTCAAACACCTGCCCGATTTTTTAGACAGCAACGAGTTGATGGTGTGCAACAACACCCGCGTCATTCAAGCCCGACTTATCTTCCACAAAGAAACCGGGGCGCGGATCGAGATCTTCTGCCTTGAGCCAGTGCAGCCGCACGACTATGTGCTGACCTTCCAATCCACTGGATCCTGCGTGTGGAAATGCATGGTAGGCAACGCCAGCAAGTGGAAATCGGGACGGCTCTCGAAAGTGGTGGAGATAGGCGGCGAACCCATTACCGTCTATGCGGAGAGGTTGGAAACCATCGGCAACTCATACAACGTCCGTTTCTCGTGGAAGAAAGACGGACTCACATTCGCCTCTATCCTCGATGCCTTCGGCGTGCTGCCCATCCCGCCCTATCTGCACCGCGAGACGGTGGACAGGGACAAAATCACCTACCAGACGGTATATTCAAAAATCAAAGGGTCTGTGGCTGCGCCAACCGCAGGGCTGCACTTCACCGACGATGTTTTCAACGATTTAAGAAAGAAAAATATTGAGATAGAGGAAGTTACGCTACATGTTGGGGCGGGGACATTCCAACCCGTAAAGGCAGACACCATCGGCAACCACACTATGCACTCCGAGTGGATATCCGTGAAACGCTCCACTATCGGAAAGATACGCCAAGCAGGCAGCGTAGTGGCAGTGGGGACGACCTCCGTGCGCACGCTCGAAAGTCTTTACTACATCGGCAAACAGATTTTGGAAAATCCCGAGATACACGAAACAGATCTGAACGTGCCGCAATGGATGCCCTACGAGACGGAAACCGAAATCCCGACCGACGATGCCCTCGCCGCCATTCTCAACTATATGGAACGCCACCAATTAGAAACGCTCTCCGCCAATACGCAAATCATCATCGCACCAGGCTACCGCTTCCACTTGGTGAAAGCCATCATCACCAACTTCCACCAACCGCAAAGCACACTGCTGTTGCTCATCTCCGCCTTTGTGGGCGACGATTGGCACAAAATCTACGACTATGCGTTGGGCAACGACTTCCGATTCCTCAGCTACGGCGACAGCTCACTGCTGAAGAACCCTACATTCTGCAAGAAATAAGACAAAAGGCTACATCACCCAAGCACCCACCGCGCCCGCGGCGACAATCAGCCACATTGGGTTGACCTTGAAAATGTGCAGCGCAACGAATGAAACGATGAAAATCAAAACGGAGATGTTATAGCCGTCAGAGAAATCGAGACTGAAATCGCTGAAATTTTCCTTGTTCATCAGCAGCAAGGCGGCAGCGAGAATCAAGCCGCCCAGCACAGGGCGCAAGCCAGCCATCACCGCTTTAACATATTGATTATCTTTATTGTTAAAGAAATATTTAATGACGAGGATCATCAGCAAGATAGACGGCAGGCACAACGCCACCGTTGAAACGGCAGACCCAAGCACGCCCATCAAGTAACCCCACTTACCGCACACGGCATAGCCGACGTAAGTGGCAGTGTTGATAGAAACCGGCCCCGGCGTCATCTGCGAAATGGCAATCATATCCGAGAACTCCGTGACAGACATCCACTGGAAATGATCCACCACCTCGAACTGTATCAGCGAAATCATCGCATAGCCGCCGCCAAAACCGAACAAACCGATTTTGAAGAAAACATACAGCAACTCTGCATACACCAACAATATATTCGTATCTTCCATCACTCCTTCACCCTTTTCATATTAGAGAAATAACAAAACAGCAGCGAGCCGGCAATCACCGCAGCCACGATGGCAATCGGGTTCCAACCCAAATACCATATAAGGAAAGCAGCCACCAGCGGAATAAGCAACGTCCACCAATGCGTTTTCGACTTCCAAATCAACTTCACGGCCGGCGATAGAATCAACGCCACCACACACGGGCGGATGCCACGGAAAACACGCTCCACCACCTCGTTGTCGCGCACCTCCATAAAGAAAATCGCAATCAACAATATGGCAATGAACGACGGCAGAGCCGCACCCACCATCGCCGCAAACGCACCCATCTTGCCACGCAACTTGTACCCAACGTACAATGCCGTGTTGATGGCGAAAACACCCGGCAACGTCTGCGCCACCGCTATCAAATCCCAAAACTCATCCTTCTCCATGAACTTCTTATCGTTCACAATCTTCATCTCAACCATCGAGAGCATCGCATAGCCACCACCTAAGGTGAACGCCCCTATCTGGAAGAAAATCCAAAACAATTCGGCTATCTTAACCATACCATAACAATTAAACCGGCGGCAAAATTAAAAGTTTATGCAAAATCGCCCAAAGAAAATTTGCAAAGAAGAAAATTAATGCATACCTTTGCAACGCTTTTGAGAAATCAAGGCAGTAATGGAGAGCTAGTAGCTCAGCTGGTAGAGCACATCCCTTTTAAGGATGGGGTCTTGGGTTCGAGCCCCAACTGGCTCACAAAAAGGTAAGAGGTTTTCGGGAACGAGAATCTCTTATTTTTATTTAAGACTTTTACAATAGAAACTATCAACGCAAAACACTATCTTTGCGAGAGAAACCCGAAGCCCGGAGATACTGGCTCGGGAATAATCATCAAATAAAAAAAGAAAAATGACCATTCTCATCATTTCATTAATCATCACATTGGGTGTTTCGTTTCTCTGCTCATTGTTAGAGGCGACACTCTACTCCACCACTATGTCGTACATCGAGTCGCTCCCGAGCGACAAAAAAGGTGTAGCCAACCTCAAAAAACTGAAAACGAACATTGAGCGACCCATAGCAGCCATCCTTGCCCTCAACACCATCGCAAACACCGCCGGCGCTGCCACTGTGGGTGCGCAAGCGGCTGAAGTTTTCGGCAACCAGTATTTCGGTTACTGCTCTGCCGCACTGACTGTAATGGTGTTGGTCTTCTCCGAAATCATCCCGAAGACAATCGGCTCCAACTTCTGGCGCGAGCTCTGCGTGCCAGGCGGATACATCATCCGCGTCATCGCCTTCATCTGCTTCCCTTTGGTGGTGGTTTCGCAATTCCTCACGAAACTCTTCACCCGCAAAAAAACGCAGACAGTGAGCCGCGAAGAGGTGGCAGCCCTCACCAACATCGGCGAACGCGAGGGTGTGTTCAAGAAAAACGAGTGCAACATCATCAACAACCTCGTCAGAATGGACAATGTGAAAATCCACTCCATTATGACGCCCCGCACCGTTGTGCTGGCAGCGCAGGAGGATATGCCATTGGAATATTTCTTTAAGGAAAAGCAGTACCTCGTTTTCTCGCGCATCCCAGTCTACACGAAAGATATTGACGACATCACCGGTTTCGTACTGAAAACCGACGTGCTGTTTCACCTTGCAAACGGAGATAAACATCTGAAACTAAAAGACATAAAGCGAGACATACTTGTATGCTACGGCAACACGCCCATCACAAAATTCTATGATTTGATGTTGGGCAAGAAAGAGCAGATTGCCCTTGTGATAGACGAGTACGGCGGAATGGACGGAATCGTAACACTGGAGGATGTGATTGAAACGATTTTGGGATCGGAGATCACGGACGAGTCGGACAAGCAAATCGATATGCAAGCCTACGCCAAAGAGCAGTGGAAAAAACGCTCCGCCTCACTGAACATCGCCGAAACATCGGAGTCCGAGGCTTCGGAAGAGGCTAACGACAAACAGGAATAGCAGCCTCCACACAGAAAAACCGTCCCTTCTGGAAGCCGTGCTTCACAAAAGGGACGGTATTTTTTTGACGGGCTACTCCGACCGAGCCACCAAAGGTCTTATCTAATCCGTTTAAACAGATTCCTTGTAGTTTTTACTACCGATAGAGATAGACGACAGTGCGTCGCCAATCAAGCACATAGCCTCCGAGAGACGTTCGTCGGCGGCGGTCAGCCTGTTCACCAAATCCTTCATTGCCATTGCCGCTTTCTCGGACTCCGGACTCGACATTCTTTGGAGAGCCTCCACACTTGGCTTAATGCGCTTCGTGTCGAAAGACAGACACTCGTAGGTCGACTGGACGCTTCTAATCAACGCATCCACACTGTCGATTACGGATGATATGTCCTTGGATTTCTTTTCCATTCCTGTATGTTTAAAGTTATGCTTTATGCGTTTTCGGGGTAAAATTAGGACTAAATAACGGTATTTTAAAATTTAGGTCTGTTTATTTTTCAACGGATATTTTTTCATTTCCCAATGCGTTTTCACTCAATATTTTAGCACAAAAACCGCGACTCTCCCATCATTATTTGAAGAGGAAGACAACGCCGCACACCGCCATATAGCCATAGATGATTTTCTTCAGTTTCTCCGACGACACTTTATTGAACACCACCGTCCCGATAATCGTCCCGACAATCACCCCCACGATGCCTATCAGCCACGAGTGCGCCACTGCCGCCGTCACGAAATGGTTCTTCCACCGTATCACCGTCATAAAAAGGTTTCCCGCCACAAAGTAGACCTGCGTCTGCGCCGAGTAATGCATCTTGTCTGGCTCCGACTCCACATAGTACAGCACCGCCGGCGGACCCTGCATACCGAAGAATCCGCCCATCACGCCACTCACACTACCCATTGCCAACTGCATCGGCAGCGATTGGCGAATGTGAATCTTCGACGAGAAGAAAAGGAAATAGATGCTGAGGAGAATCAGCGCGACACCCAAAATGTGCATCAGCAGACTTTTATTGAGCGATGCCACCGTGCCGATGCAGAAATATGACACAATGCAGAAGACCAACAACATTGGCACAACGCGCTTCCACACAATGTATTTGCGCATACAGATGGCAACATAGATAGACTGCGACACCGCCAACAAGCCCGACAGCGCCGTCGCCTCACCATACGAGGGCATAAACAACGGCAGCAGCGTCATAATAAAGATGCCGAAGCCGAAGCCGCTCACTCGCTGCATAAACGCCGCGACCGAAGCCGAGGCAAGCAAAATAAGGACAAACGTCGAAGAGAAATCCATCTCACAAAATCTCCTTCTAAAAATCTTTCACGCAATGAAACACCGCACAATTCATCCGAAGAATCGGAAGAAATCATTCAGGTTAGCATATATCAGCAAGAAGAACAGGAGCATCATACCCACCACCTGCGCCTTCATCACAACCGCCTCGCTTGGCTTGCGGCGTGTTATCATCTCGTAGAGGATGAACGCCAAATGTCCGCCGTCCAACGCCGGTATCGGCAAAATATTCATAAATGCGAGAATGACAGAAAGGAACGCCGTCATCTCCCAAAATGCCTGCGCATTGAATGGATAAGGGAACAGACTGCCAATGGAAAGGAATCCGCCAAGATTCTGCACGCCAGCGCGTGTGAATACATACTTCATATCGCCGGCATAACCCGTAAGTCTGTCCACCCCCTTACGCACGCCCACGGCAAACGACTCAAAGAAACCATACGAAACCGTCTTCGCCTCATAGAAGGCGGAAATCGGACGCATATAAACGCCAATCCGTCCGTCGCAATCGGGGGTTACTACTTTGGTGATAACCGTGTCGGCACGTTTCAAACGCACCTCGACAGGCACGTTTCTGTTTTCCCTGAAAATCTTCATACAAGTGGAAACGTATGCCGTTGAGGCAGAGTCGCCCAATGCGATGAGGCTATCTCCTGCCATAAATCCCGCACGCTCCGCCCGCGACCCTGCAACCACCGAATCCACCACAAAAGGGTAGCGGAAGCCCAGGAAACCAGTGTTCGCCTCCATCACCTTAAGGATAAAATCCTCGGGGATATCGACCACCGCCTCCTGTCCGTCGCGCAGCACATACACACGTTTCGCCTCCAAAATGGCGCGGAATGATGCCTCATCGGGCTTGTCCAACACCAAATCGTCTGCTCGTAGAAGGATATCGCCGTCGCGGAAACCCACCTCATGCGCCAACTCGCTGAACTCCATTCCCGAAGTAACATTCCCGAACGGGATGTAACGGTCGCCGAAATGGAAAGCAATCATTGAATAAATGAAAAGGGCAAGGAGGAAATTGAAAACCACACCCATTATCGTAATGAGGAAACGCTGCCACGCCGGTTTGGAACGGAATTCCCACGACTGAGGTTCGCTACGCAGTTGCTGGCGGTCGAGCGACTCGTCCACCATACCCGACATCTTCACATAGCCACCCAACGGCAGCCACCCAACACCATACTCCGTGTCGCTATTCTTCGGTTTGAATCGGAACAGCGAAAACCACGGATTGAAAAAAAGGTAGAATTTCTCGACTCTCACCTTGAAGATTTTCGCCATTAGGAAATGGCCGAACTCGTGGATCATCACCAGGATAGAGAGGCTCGCAAAAAATTGCAAAATAACAACTAACAGAGGCAACATACTATGTATCAGTGTTTCACATTATAAGACATCGCTTCATTGAAGATATTTTTCGGAGAATGTCTCCGCCCGGCGCGTGGCTTCCTCGTGCGTGGCGACAAAATCCTCGTAGGTGGGTTTTGTGATGAAATCCATCGTCTGCATAGTCTCCTCAATCACGTCGGACATTTGCAAGAAGCCGATTTTTCCTTGAAGGAAACGCGCCACCACCACCTCGTTGGCAGCGTTTAGCACACAAGGGGCGTTGCCGCCCTTCTCCATAGCAGCGTAGGCAAGAGCAAGGTTGCGGAACGACTCCACATCGGGTTTCTCGAATGTCATCACATTGTGTGAGAAAAGGTCTAACCGTGGGTAGTCATTCTCCAATCGGGCTGGGAATCCCAACGCCAATTGTATAGGCAAACGCATATCCGGCATGCCGAGTTGCGCCTTGATCGCGCCATCGCGGAACTGCACCATTGAGTGGATGAGCGACTGCGGATGCACCACCACCTCAATCTGCGAAAGCGAGACATCAAACAGCCATTTCGCCTCCATCACCTCAAAGCCCTTGTTCATCATCGAAGCAGAGTCTATCGTGATTTTCGCGCCCATCGTCCAGTTGGGATGTTTCAAGGCGTCCGCCGCCGTAACATGCTCCAAGAAATCACGTTTCTTGCCACGGAACGGACCGCCCGACGCCGTTAGGAGAATCTTCTCAACATCCGAGTCCTCGCCAAAAAGGCATTGGAAAATGGCAGAATGTTCCGAATCTACGGGGTATATACGCGCGCCATACTCACGGCAGAGGTTGGAGACAAGGCTGCCAGCCACCACCATCGTCTCCTTATTGGCTAAGGCAATGCGCTTGCCCGCCTTGGCAGCCTTGATGGTAGGCAGAAGTCCAGAATACCCCACCATAGCCGTAAGGACAATGTCAACGGCATCCATCTCGGCGACATCTGCCACCGACTGAGAGCCGGCGAACACCTTGATAGGCAGGTCGTCCAAAGCCTCCCGCACCGCATCATACTTCGCCTCGTTGGCAATCACCACAAACTCGGGTTGGAAACGCCGTGCCTGCTCCACCAACAGTTCCACATTATTATGAGCCGTGAGGGCGTAGGCTTCCAACAAGTCAGGATGATCGGCGATCACCTGCAACGCCTGCGTCCCGATGGATCCCGTGGATCCCAAGACTGCCACTCTTCTCTTTTCCATAAAGATATATTTCTATGCTCGATAATCCGGCAAAAAGCCAGATTGAAGATTAAAACGCAATGTAAACCTGAGGGTCGAGTGCGGCACCGTTCTTCCATAGTTGGAACTCGAAATAAGTGTCAGACTCCCGCAGGAAAGTGGATAGGATCTCGCCCGCATGCACCTTGTCGCCCACCTTTTTCATATAGGGTTGGTGAAGTTTGTAGACCGACAACAGGTTGTCTGTATGCTGGACGAGCATCAGATGAACATCATTCAAAGAATATTCCGAAGAAATCACCACACCATCTAAGACGGCGGAAACGCTCGTGTTAGGGTCGGCAGCCAGCGTCACACCATACGAGCCTCGGTGGGGGTTGAAAGGCTCAAGGATTCTGCCTTGCGCCGGCTTGTTCATCAGGTAGGAAGGTTGGTTCTTCTGTTCTGCCAATCCAAGCGAGGTCTCGCCCATACGTTCTGCCTCGAACGAGTCGCGGAACGCTTTTTCCCGATCCGAAGCTGCCAAGAGTTGATCTGTTGAGACCCGCAAAAGGGAGTCCTTGGAGGTTGTTTCGCCAAACGGCACTTGTCCCGACACCACTGTGCGCAATGCGTTGAGGTATTGCGTCTGCACCTGCACACGGTCGGCAATAGAATCGATCTGAATGGCAGTTAAAACCAATGTTTTGCGCAGCCTCGCATTGTCCGTGTACCCGGGCAGGAATCCGCGTAGAGGCGTTTTGATGATCAGCAAGGCGATTAGAAAAAAGTAGACGACAGCCACGAAAAAGGAGAATGCGATGACCGACAGTTTCGACAATCGGATCCGCCAGACCTCCTCCAACGTGTTTTCGTTCAGAATCGCTAACTTATACTTAAAGCGCAACCGCTGAAGCAGGGATTTACCGTTAGATTTCTTTCCCATATTCAAAATATTCTTCTTCTGAATTCGGAACAAACAATGGAGGTTGCCACCGCCACGTTGAGCGATTCAGATGTGTTTCTTCCTTTCGGATAATTGGGGATATGCAGTTTCTGCGACACGAGCCGCTCCACCGCCGGCGAGATGCCATTGCCCTCGTTGCCCATCACAACGATTCCGTGCCTTGACAGGGGCGAGGCGTAGATGTCATCACCCTCCAAGAATGTCCCGTAGACGGGAACGCCCTCTACGGAGGCGAGCAAAGCCGGCAAGTCAACGTAATGCACACGCACGCGAGAGAGTGCGCCCATAGTGGCTTGTACGGTTTTGGGGTTGAAAGCGTCCGCCGTGTCGGGCGAACAAAGTATGTTCTCAATGCCAAACCAATCCGCCACACGGATAATCGTGCCGAGGTTGCCAGGATCCTGCACCGTGTCTAATGCCAAAGTGAGTTGCGACCGCAAATTCTCCGCTGCTAAGCGGACGTCAGGTTTGCGGAACACGCCCAAAACGGCGTGAGGTGTCGTCAAAGAGGAGATCCTTTCCAACTCGCTGTCAGACACCTCATACAATTCGATGCCATCGGCGATTTCCGCTCCGTTTCTGCGGAAAAACTCCGAAGTGCCGACCAACGCCACGCACTCGAACGATGGCAGGAGGTCTTGCACAATCTTCGCGCCCTCTGCCACGAACAAACGCTGTTCATCCCGTTCCCGTTTTTTGGAAAGGGACTGTAGCCATTTCATTTTGTTCTTCGTCAGCGTTTCCATTCGGCACAAAAAATCATTCCAACCCCACTAACCAAATTTCGTAGAACATTGGCTGATAGTTTTCATAATCCGACCGGGAGCCGCCCGACAGCGTCGACAATGTATGGTTGCCGATGGAGAACGGAATGATGACCTTGCAGTGTCCACCCACACGGAGGTTGCACACCGCCTGTTGGAATCCTCGGCCGTAGGATTTTCTGTACGCATCTTTTTGGATGACGAACGAGAGAGGATCGGGGTTGACTGCCGCAGTGCAATCGTAAACCACCTCTTCCGACATGGTTTTGCCGATGTATCTGACGTATGCCGTCCACCCCTCCTGAGGCACTTGGTCGCCGTCGCCCAACTCCACCAAATGATAATACAAACCATCGGCTTTGCCCGAGTTATAGAGATAGTAGAGTTCGCGGTTGCCATCCATCCACTCGACAGTGTCTTGCGGACAAGTAGACGTTACGGCAATGTCGTTACGAGATATGAAACGCTCGATGGCGTCATCCTCCGCCTCCACATAATCTGCGTATGTATTTGATTTCTTGCAAGATACGCTCCATACGGGGCAGAGCAGCAAAAGCATCCAACATACTATCCTAAAAAAAGACTTTCGCATCTTCATATTGTTTTATCGATTCATCTTCCAAATAGAGTCCCATTTTTAAGGGGACAGTGGAATTTCATCGGCATTTTTTTTCAATCAAAGTGATCTCGCAGACCACTGGTGTCCAGGGCGGAATGCAATTGGGGACGCCAATCACGCCATACGCCAAGAACGAGGGCATCAGGAATACGCCCGACTCTGAGACGGAGAGTATTTTAAGTGCCTCGCGGAAACCGCGGTCCAACTCCCCTTTCTCGAGGTTGACGGTACGCACCACGTCGGTAACCTTGTCGCATTTCGTGCCGTCCAACTGGCTGACGGTGTAGCGGTAAGTAACGTCATCTGTCGCACCCGCTTTTTCGCCTGTGCCTGCGTTCGTGATATAGTAACGCAAACCCGACGGAGTTGTTGTAACATTGAGGTGCAAACTATCAACGTAAGCCCGGATAAGGCTGTCCTCGATGGCGGCGAACTCTCGGTTCATCTCCATAAGGCAGTCGGAAGCCGGCGTACGTTCGATCTTGTTGTTCGGCACCTGCGGGGCGGGGTCCGAGCAAGCAGACAACACCAATGCGGCGCATAACGCTATGTAGGCGTTCAGTCTCATTCCTCGCTAATGTTGGGTTGCAATCCAGCCATTTGTCTTTCGACCTCACATTTGAGTTCGTCGGCAATGGTTGGGAGTTTCTCCTCGAAATATTTCACAGCGGTGTTGATAGGCACGAAGAGCGTACCTCCGGCCGCGTTCTTATGTCCGCCGCCGTTGAAGAATTCCGCAGCAAACTTGTTGGCCTCCACGTTGCCCTGCGAGCGGAACGACACGCGGATCTTGTCGTAATCCTCTTTTAGAAAGGCAGAGAACACCACTCCCTTGATGGAGAGTGGGAGGTTGACAAACCCCTCGGTGTCGCCAGGTTGGCAGTGGAACGAGCTGAGTTCCTCTTTGGTGAGCCACACCAACGCCGCGCCACACTCTGGATAGATCTTCATCTTCTTGCTGAGAAGGAAGCCCATCATACGGAAGCGCGCCTCGGAGTAGTTATTGTAGACCTTGCGGTTTATCTCGTCCTTGTCTACGCCCTTGCGTATCAGTTCGGAGATGATGGTGTAAAGTTCAGGGTTGTTAGAGTTGTAGGAGAACGAGCCGGTATCCGTCATCAGTCCCACGAAGATGCACTCGGCACACTCCTTAGACATATCGGTGAAATAGCCCATGCGGCAGATCAGGCGGAAAATCATTTCGGAGGTGGAGGTCATTTCCGGATAGGAAATAACGATGTCGGCGAAGCTACCTGGGTCGAGGTGATGATCCACCAACACTTTTTTAGCTGGAGCGTCCGCCACGCTCAGAGCCATATCGCCGATGCGCTTCAGCACGTTGAAATCCAATGCGAAAATCAGTTCTGCGTTTTTTATTCGTTCGTCGGCGAGTGTCCTTTTGTCGGCATAAACAAGAATCTCCGCCGCACCAGGCATCCACGCATAGTAATCGGGATAGGCATTCGGCACGATGACGGTAACATTCTTCTCCAACATCGCAAGGAAGTTAGCCCAAGCCAACGACGAGCCAATGGAGTCGCCATCGGGCGACATGTGGGAAACAATCACGACATCCGTCACCGAGTCTATCTCCCCTTTCACCTCCTGAATCAGACTTTCCTTAATGATTTTCGATATCATAACATTCTCTGTTTTTAAACTGCAAAAATAGAAAAAAATTTGGACCAAAACAGGGTTGACGGTCGGAAGAAAACAGGCTAAGGAAATCCTCAAGTGCAAAAAAGAATGGCTACC
>CAVGRN010000008.1:0-61728 GCA_963631545.1 Paludibacteraceae bacterium
TCATTGAAGGTGCATTCCGCCGATAGGTCAGTTTTATACGTTAGATAATAATTTATATATTGTTGGACATCTTTCGAATTGAAAGTATAATAGCCACCACTCTTATATTTTTTCAAAAGCCTTATATACTCGGCAAAGTCTTTCGCGACAAGAATGTTCTTTATATCCTCAAAAGGTATTTGCACATCACTTATGATATACAAACCGCTATATAGCCCCTCTCCGGCTTTTACCTTCTCAATTTTGAGATCGTTTTCCGTTCTGAGAAGCGAGTTGATAGCGACCTTGTCTCTCCATACGTCTAACAGAGCCTGAGTCCTTCCAAATTCATAATAGGTGGGATATTCTGCTCTTCCTTTCAACAAATCCTCCTTGTGCGATTCAAAGTGTTCGGCAACCACGGGATCCGCAAACACCTTCTCACGAGGAATTAGCTTGCCCTTTTTGTCATACGGGAACAAGCAATTGTACCATTTGCCAGTGGATGCTTTCAATGTTCGGATTGTGATGCCTGTCTGGGGAATGTCTTTCCCAATGAACACATCGTCAGCCAATGTTGCAAAACCATTCTTTACAGATACGAATTTCTTGCTTTTCTCGGTCTTAATGCCCCTGAGCATTTTCAAGTGGACCTTATCAGAAAGATAAAAATAGGAGTCAATATAGCAGTCGTCTACGGAAATGTTATCTACAAACTCTCTATGATGTGTTTCACCATTAAAAGTGTAAAAATCAAAGTTTCCATTTTTTTTGTCTTTGGCAAACAAAGAAATCAACGTGTAAGTCGTAGCGTTTTCAAAAGCCTGAAAATGCCCCAAATCTGTCAAAGAAACGAGGTTTTTCTCCTTCAAAATATAACGTCTCATGTTTTCCGCCGCAACACTATTGAGCCAAGAGCTTGGGGTGATATAACAAAGCCTTCCCGTTGAATTAAGCATATTGAAACCCAATTCAAAAAAAGCCAAGTATAAATCCGTCATTCCTCCATTGGCAAACTTAAATCGCTTTACTTCATCATACGATGAATCCAAGTTATGTACACGGACGTAGGGAGGGTTGCCGACCACAAAGTCCATCTTTCCATCAAATTTATTCACGGATAGTGAACTTTGGTTATACAAATCCCACTTGACATTCCTAATTCCAAACTCTCCAGCAATTTCTTCCAAATTGGCTATGCACTGGTTATAGGCGTCTTTATCTGCATCAATGCCGTGGATATACTGCTCTAACCCGCTCCTAATCATCTCAATTGTACGTCCCGACCTAACCGATTCTTGACAATACCTCCTCACTGCGACTTTAAGGAACGCTCCATCACCGCAACTATTGTCAATAACCTGCTTCTCCATAATTGCAGGTCCAACGTATCCCGCATAATCAAGCATTTCCTCCACTATGTATTGCGGGGTAAAAACTTGACCTATTTTTTTTGACTTCGTATTTTGATCCTCTTTCATTGTACAATTGCGTTTTCTTTCCGTGAAACACTAACCAAGCCTTCAATCCCCACATGCAAACATTCCAATGGTTTAACAAGTTCTTTCACATTAGATTGGATGGTATTTATGCGCCACACAGAAATGTCATCTCCGGATCGCCCGAACGACTCAGCCAACCAATTATCCGAAAGACTCATTTCCGCAAGAATGACCTTTGGTCTATTGAAGTTCCACTTCTCCATAATCCTATTTATAAATGCAAAGAAACAATTTAGTTTTGAATATGCTTTCTAAGATTGAGAATAAATTACAAATGGAAAACTTCCACGAGAAATCACATATACGGAAGTTTCCGCGAAAACTGAATTTTTTTCGCTAAATTTGCGCGGTTTATCCCGATGGGACGGCAGCAAAACCTCCCCAAGGATAATAAAGTGAAACATTTTTCGTTTCCTCTATAATCTGCGCCAATTTTTGGCCTTGTAATTAAGGATAATGTATTTCAAAAACAGAATATTCAGACTTTTGCTCACCGTGGGCGTGCTACTCGCCGCACACACATACGCCGGCGCCCAAGCCAGATATTTAGGCGAAGTGGGAATCTTAGGCGGAGGCTCCTTCTATAACGGCGACGCAAACTCTACAAAAGTGTTCAAAGACACGAAACTCGCCGTGGGCGGACTGCTGCGCGCACACGTTACCAATCGGTTTATGATAAAGCTGAACGTCATCAAAGGTGGCGCGGCAGGCGACACTCGCGACTTCGACAACCTGCTGCCCAACGGCGCACAAGCCTCGTTCGAGCAGCATTTCTGGGACATCGGGCTGCACTTCGAGCATAACTTCGTGAAGTTCGGTATGGACTCCTGGGACCGCGAAAAGAAACGGCACACCCCCTACATCCTCATAGGTCCCGGCGCAACGCTCTACGAGCATTGGAGCGGTAGCAAACTGACCTTCAACTTCACCTTCGGCGTGGGCTACAAATTCAAACTGAGCGAGCGTCTGAACGTGGGCGTGGAGTGGTCGATGCGGAAACTCTTCGTCGACGATTTCGACGTTACACGCCCCAGCAACTCCATCCTCAACGACCCCTATAACACCGGTCGCTCGTGGATCAAAAACAACGACTACTACAGTTGCGCATTCGTTTTCCTCTCCGTCGACTTCCTAAAACGGAAAGGTGCTTGCAGAACACTTCAATTCTAAGACAAAACTTATGGCAGACCATACTGAAATAGACGATTCGTTAGATATGAACCTTATTCCGCGCCACATCGCCATCATTATGGACGGCAACGGACGTTGGGCGAAGAAGCGCGGCGCAGAACGGATCATCGGGCACCAGGCCGGCGTAGAGTCCGTAGACAAGGTAACCGCCGAGGCTGCCCGCTTGGGCGTGGAATACCTCACACTCTACGCATTCTCCACCGAAAACTGGAACCGCCCCAAAGCCGAAGTGGATGCCCTTATGGAGATCCTCTCCTCAACACTCCACTCACAAATCGGGAAAATAAGCCGCAACAACGTGCGACTGCTCGTCATCGGTGATATAGAGCGTCTGTCCGAAAAGACACGACAAAACCTGCAAGCCGCCATGGACGAAACCGCCTGCAACACGGGGCTCAAACTGGTGCTCGCCATCAGTTACTCCGCACGCTGGGAAATCGCCCGGGCAGCCAAACTCATCGCCCAAGATGTGAAAAACGGCATAATCAAGGACGACGATGTTTCCGAAGAGTTGTTCAGCAACTACTTGTCTACCAAAGGCATACCAGACCCAGACCTGCTTATCCGCACCAGTGGAGAACTGCGCATCAGCAACTTCCTGCTTTGGCAACTCTCCTACTCGGAACTATACTTCACAGACCTCTGCTGGCCCGACTTCCACGAGAAGGAACTGCGCGACGCCATCAAAGATTTCCAAAAAAGGGAACGCCGGTACGGAAAAACCAGCGAACAAATCACCCAATAAGACCCCCGAAAAATATCCACGATGAACAAATTAACTGTTTGCCTCATTCTGCTACTCGGTTTCAACCTCGCAATGGCACAGGTACAGCCCGGCGACACACTGCCCACAACGGCAACCGCCGACACCATGCCCGCAAACACAACCGAGCCTGAGACATACGTTCCCAACATTCTCTACACCGAAACTCCCAAGGAATACGAAATCGCCGACATCACCGTCAGCGGGAACTGCAACTACGACAAGTCCGTCATCGTGGGTTACTCAGGACTGAAAAAGGGAGAAAAAATAAAAGTGCCTGGAGACGCCATCAGCAAAGCGGTGAAAAGATTCTGGAAACAGGGACTCTTCTCGGATGTGAAAATCAGCGCCACCAAGACAGACGGCAAACGAATCTGGTTGGACATCGCCCTGAAAACCCAACACAGAATCTCGGACATTGAAATGACCGGCGTGAAAGACAAAGACCGCGAGGAACTGCTCAAACAACTGCCTATCCGCAAGGGCGGACAACTGACACCCAACCTCATCGTGCGCACAAAAAACACGCTGAAAAAACACTTCGTGGGCGAAGGATACCGCAACGCCAATATCGAACTCACCTCCAAAGAAGACACCCGAAACCCCCAAAACGTGAAGGTGAACATCCACATCGAAAAAGGCAAAAAGGTGAAGGTGCATAAAATCTACATCAGCGGACTGAAAGAAATGGAAGAGAAGAAGGTGAAACGCGCCATGAAAAAAACCAAGGAGAAGAGCCTCGTCACCATCTTCAAAACAAAAAAATTCATAGAAGAGGAATACGAAAACGACAAGGGTCTTGCCATTGACAAGTTCAACGAGTACGGCTTCCGCGACGCCGTGTTGGTGAGCGACAGCGTAGTGGACTATCCCGAAAAAGCGAACCGCGTAGACATCTACATGCAATTCGAAGAGGGAAAGAAATACTACTTCCGCGACATCACCTGGGTGGGCAACACTATCTACTCAAGCGAGATGCTATCGGCTGTCTTAGGCATCAAGCGAGGCGACGTCTACAACCAGACGCTCCTCAACAACCGCCTATTAGTAGATGAAGATGCTATGTCGAACCTCTACTTAGACAACGGCTACCTCTTCTTCAACGTCGAGCCGGTGGAAGTGAACGTGGAAGGCGACTCCATCGACATGGAGCTACGCATCTACGAGGGGCAGCAAGCCGTCATCAACAACATCGTCATCTCGGGCAACGAGTCGATCTACGAACACGTGGTGCGCCGCGAATTGCGCACCAAGCCGGGGCAACTCTTCAGCAAGTCAGACCTCCAACGCTCCGCCCGCGAACTGGCTGCCACAGGGCAGTTCAACCCCGAGAAGATGGACATCCGCCCCGAGCCAAACCCCGAAAATGGAACAGTTGACATCATCTACAACCTCGAGCAGAAGAAAAACGACCAGGTGGAACTCTCATTCGGCTGGGGACAGACAGGTGTGACAGGTTCGCTGGGACTGAAATTCACCAATTTCTCCATGCGAAACATCTTCAACAAAGAGGCCTACCACCCTCTTCCTCAAGGAGATGGGCAAACACTCTCGCTCTCTTTCTCGACCAACGCACGCTACTATACATCGGCCAGCATTTCGTTTATGGAACCTTGGTTAGGCGGAAGCAAACCCACCAACCTATCCACCGCCATCTACTGGTCAAAGCAGACCGGCGTGAACAGCCAATACTACTCCGACAACTACTACAACAGCCTCTACTACGATAACAACTCATACAGTTACGCAGCCGCAGCAGACCCCGACAAGTACATTATGACTATCGGAGGCTCCATTGGTATCGGTAAGAGACTCACTTGGCCCGACGACTACTTCTCCCTCTACGGAGAAATCGCCTACCGCCACTACACACTGCAAAACTGGAGTTACTTGGACATCTCCGACGGACACGCCAACAACCTGAGCATCTCAGGAACATGGAGCCGCAACTCCTTAGACAACCCCTACTACACCCGCCGGGGATCGAAAATATCCCTCATGCTGCAACTCACGCCGCCCTACTCCCTCTTCAAGAGCAACGACCGCGTGGACGACCTCGTAACACGCTACCGCAACGGAAGCAAAGACGAAGACCACCGCGGACTCTCGGACGACGAATACTACGAGATGCAGCAAGAACTCTACAACTGGGTGGAATACTACAAAGTGGAGCTCAAATCGCAAACATTCACCCCACTCACAGCCGACCAAAAATTAGTGCTGATGACGAGAATGGAATACGGATTCCTCGGCTACTACAACAAAAACCGCCGTTCGCCATTCGAACGCTACTACGTGGGCGGCGACGGAATGACCGGCTACAGCAGCACTTATGCGACAACCGCCGTCAAAGTGCGCGGATACGGCAATGGCTCACTCACGCCAGAAGATCCTATCACGGGAAGAGACGCCGGCAATATCTACACACGCCTATCCATCGAACTCCGATACCCACTGATGCTGCAAACATCAACCACCATCTACGCCTTGGCCTTCGCCGACGCCGGTAACTGCTGGACAGACTTCAAAGACTTCTCTCCGTTCGACCTCAAACGATCCCTCGGATTGGGCGTCAGAATCTTCCTCCCTATGCTCGGACTCATCGGCGTGGATTGGGGCTACGGATTCGACACACCTTACGATGTGGGAGAAGGCGGTCATAACTTCCACTTCGTCATCGGACAAGAATTTTAAACTAATAACGAAATAAAAACGAGAAATATGAGAAAGGTAATATTGTTAGGAATGGCACTGTGCGCGGCAATGTTCGCCCAGGCCCAGAAAGTGGCAGTGATAGACATGGAATATGTGCTGAAAAACATCCCAATGTACGAATCGGCCAACGAGCAACTCAAACAAGTGTCAGAGAAGTGGCAAAAAGAGGTGGAAGCCAAAAACGAAGAGGCTAAAACTATGTACAAAAACTACCAAACAGAGGTGGTTTTCCTCTCTGACGAGATGAAAGTGAAAAAAGAGAACGCCATCGTAGCCAAAGAGAAAGAAGCTAACGACTTGAAACGCAAATACTTCGGTCCCGAGGGCGAATTCTACCAAAAACGCACAAGCCTCATCCAACCCATCCAAGACGAGGTGTATGTGGCAGTAAAGCAAGTGGCAGACACCAAAGGCTACCAAGTGGTTTTGGAACGCGCCTCCAGCACCAACATCATCTACTTCGCCCCTAAAATCGACATCAGCGACGAGGTGATTGAAAAAATGGGCTACGCCGCCAACAAAAAGTAAATTATAATCAAAACAAAATAATCTGAAGAAAATGCGCAAACTATTTTTAATTCTTCTGTGCGCCGCACCTCTTGCGGTGTTCTCGCAAAATGCGAACGTGAAATTAGGTTATGTGGACATCCAGACACTCTTCATGTCAATGCCTGAAACCATAGCCGCAGACTCCGCCATCAAGAAATCCGCAACCCAACACGAAACGGAAGTGAAACGTATGGAGGACGAATACACCCGCAAACTCATCGAATACAAAGAGGGCGAAAGCACCTGGGACGAAACCATCAAGAAGAACCGTATGGAGGAGTTGCAATCCCTCCAAACAAAGATGCAAAACTACTACCAACAGGCACAAGCCGCTCTGCAACAAAAACAAGAGCAACTCCAAGTGCCTATCTTAGAGAAACTCCGCAAAAGCATCACCGAAGTGGGCAACGAAAACGGATTCCTCTACATCTTCGACCTCAGCACGCTCCAATTCAAGTCGAACGACGCCATCGACGCCACTCCGTTCGTGCAGAAGAAACTCGGAATCAAAGAGTTGAAGAGCATCCAGCCACAAAGCATGAAATAAAAAATAAAATGCCCCAAAAACAAGGCGGACATCGGCGAAAACCGATGTCCGTTTTTTTATTCCACACCGCCACTCCCCATCCCAATTTGTCTGCTACCATTATTTTATATAATATTGCAAAAGACCAATCCAAACAGCGACACGACTTTGGGCTGGCATTCTAAAACGAAAAGCATGAAAGACAGTTTCCAAATAGAATTCGTCTTCGGAAAAATTTCGCAAGGCGTGTTGTGGAAGTCAATCGGCACCGCCGACGGACTTGCCAAATGGTTTGCCGACCGAATCGACGAAGATGATAAGACATTCACCTTCCACTGGGGAAAGAGCGAGCAGAAAGCAGATCTGATACAAAACAAAGCCAACACATACGTCCGCTTCCGCTGGGAAGAAGACGAAGGCACGAAAAACTACTTCGAGATGCGCATCGACGTTACGGAACTATCCGAAGACGTAATCCTCACTATCACAGACTTCTGCGAATCGGACGACGACCAAGAAGAACTCACCGAATGGTGGAACAGCAAAATCAGCGAATTGCAAAAGGCAACCGGAATCTAACCACCCCTCAGGACAAGTTTTCACAAAGGCGAAAACAAAGGGATTTTTCATCCTCCAAGAGAAGTTTGCTACCGCAAAAAACATTACCTTTGCAATCGTACGCATTTCACCAAAGATGATACACATCAAACGGTTATATTCCTATCTTATAAAAAGTTACCTCGGGACATTCCTCGCGACGTTCCTCGTGTGCTTGTTCGTCGTATTAATGCAGTTCCTGTGGAAATATGTAGACGAAATGGTGGGAAAAGGACTTGAAGTCTCCGTCTTAGCGGAATTCTTTTTCTACGCCGCATTGTCGCTCATATCCATGGCGTTGCCGTTGGCGATTCTACTCTCATCACTCATCACATTCGGAAACCTCGGCGAAAAATTGGAACTCCTGGCGATGAAAGCCGCCGGCATCTCGCTGTTCCGCATTATGCGCCCGTATGTTGTCTTCATCTCGGCACTCAGCATCGGCGCATTCTTCTACTCCAACGTCGCTATGCCGAAAATCCAGACGAAACTCTGGACGCTACTCTTCTCCATGCGCCAAAAATCCCCCGAAGTGGAAATCCCCGAAGGTTCATTCTACCAAGGAATTGAGGGCTACCACATCTATGTGAAAGAAAAAGACAAAAAGACTAAACTGCTGAAAAACATTATGATATACGACTTCTCCAACGGATTCAGCAATTCGGTGGTGATGGCTGCCGACTCCGCCCGACTGAAAGTGGCAAGCGACAAGCAGAGCCTCATCCTCGAACTACACTCCGGAGAATCATTCGAAAACCTGAAAAAGCAAAACTCATCCGGCAAAAACGTGCCTTACCGCCGCGAAACATTCACCTACAAAGAGGTTCTCATCGAGTTCGACGCCAACTTCAACAAAGTGGACGAATCCGTGATGTCTAACCGATATATGGGCAAAAACCTCAACGAACTGACCGTCTGCATTGACTCGATGCAAGCCCACACCGACAGCATCAGCGCACGCTACTACGACCTGTACCAGAAACACTTCTTCGACCGAGGATCGACCAACGCCCACACCATCTCGCAGAATAGCGACAAAAACCTGAGCGAGTACACCCTCGACAAACTCGTCGGGAACCGCTCCACCGTCGCCCAACTCGAAATCACCGAACGCGCCCAGCGCCAAGTGGACAAAATGAAAATGGATCTCCCATTCATCCACAGCGTGAAGTATGGCGACGAACGGCGCATACACCGCTTCGACATTGAACGGCACCGAAAGTTCACACTCTCGTTCGCCTGCCTCGTATTCTTCTTCATCGGGGCACCTCTCGGGGCGATCATCCGCAAAGGCGGACTGGGACTGCCCGTGGTGATCTCGGTAGTGCTGTTCATCATCTACTACATCATTGACAATACGGGATACAAAATGGCGCGCGAAGGCGTGTGGTATGTTTGGCAGGGAATATGGCTCAGCTCGTTCATTCTCTTCCCATTAGGAATCACACTCACATACTTGGCAGCGACAGACAGAACATTGAACATACCAGCCCCAAAGACCCTTTCAGCCAACCTGAAACAATGGATCAAGTCAGTCTTTAAAAAGAAAAACAAGTCGGGCGATGCAAACTCAAACGATGCGCCGGACCCTTCAACCGAAAAACAATAAAATCATCATATAAAAATGGCAGACTACAAACTGAATACGATAGAAGAAGCCGTAGAAGATTTCAAACAAGGAAAATTCCTTATCGTGGTAGACGACGAAGACCGCGAAAACGAGGGAGACTTCATCACCGCCGCCCAACTCATCACCGAAGACAAAGTCAACTTTATGTTGAAGGAAGGTCGCGGCGTTTTGTGCGTCCCCGTAACCCTCTCGCGCTGCGAAGAGTTGAAATTGGAGAAGCAAGTAATCAACAACACCTCCATGCTCGGGACTCCCTTCACCATCACCGTCGACAAATTGGAGGGCTGCACCACCGGCGTCTCCACCCACGACAGGGCCGAAACCATCCGCGCCCTCGCCGACCCCGCCTCAACAGCAGAAACATTCGGCAGGCCAGGACACATCAACCCACTCTATGCGCAAGACAAGGGAGTGCTGCGCCGCGCCGGACACACTGAGGCTGCGGTAGACCTCGCACGCCTCGCCGGGCTCTCGCCCGCCGCCGCACTCATCGAAATCATGAACGAGGACGGAACCATGGCGCGCATGCCGCAACTCATCGAAAAAGCACACCAATTCGGCATTAAAATCATCACCATACGCGACCTCATCGCCTACCGCATCCAATCAGAATCGTTAGTCGAAAAAGGCGAAACCGCCCACCTGCCAACACAGTACGGCGACTTTATGATCACCACCTTCCGCCAAAAATCCAACGGATTAGAGCATATCGCCCTCACCAAAGGCTCGTGGAGAAAAGACGAACCAATCTTAGTGCGCGTACACTCGTCGTGTGCCACGGGCGACATATTCGGCTCACTCCGCTGCGAGTGCGGAGAGCAACTCAAAGAGGCAATGCGCCGCATTGAGGCAGCCGGCAAGGGTGTCTTGGTATATATGAACCAAGAGGGACGCGGAATAGGCCTGATGAACAAAATCAAAGCCTACAAACTGCAAGAAAACGGTTATGACACCGTCGACGCAAACACCCACCTCGGCTTCAAGCCAGATGAACGCGACTACGGTGTCGGCGCACAGATACTCAGAGAGTTAGGCGTAACAAAGATGAAACTGATGACCAACAACCCAACTAAGAGAATCGGGTTGGAGAGCTTCGGACTTGAGATCGTGGAGAACGTCCCCATTGAAATCCAGCCCAACAAGTACAACCTCAAATACATCCAAACGAAAAAAGAGCGTATGGGGCACACCCTGCACATCTGATAAAAAATAAAATATGTCAGATTTCACCGAACAAATCGGTGGAAAAACAGAAAAACACGCAAAAAAAAGCCGTTTGAGTTTCCTTTTCTTGCCAACGGCATTATTTTTGTGTTTTATCAAATAGGTAAGAAGAAACAAAATACAAAAACATGGTACTATTACAAGCAACAGAAACAGAGGCAAGCCTCAATCTATTCGAGATGGCCGTGAAAGGCGGTTGGATTATGATTCCTTTGGCCCTTCTGGGTATCCTGGCGATATACATATTCATCGAACGCCTCATCGTAATCCGAAAAGCAAGTTACAAGGACCCCTCTTTTATGGACAAAATCAAAGACTACATCAACGAGGGGAAAATCGACGCCGCCCTCACTCTGTGTAAAAACACAGACACGCCCTACTCAAGGATGATTGAGAAAGGCATCACACGCTTGGGACGCCCGATGAACGACGTGATGGTCGCCATTGAGAACGTGGGCAACATCGAAATCGGAAAGTTGGAACGCGGATTGTCCCTGCTCGCAACCACCGCCGGCGGAGGCCCTATGATTGGATTCCTCGGCACCGTAGCCGGTATGATCGAAGCCTTCTTCAATATGGCGAGTGCCGGCAACAACGTCAACATCACCGTGTTGGCAGACGGAATCTACGTGGCAATGGTAACCACCGTCGCCGGATTGATCGTCGGAATCATCGCATTCTTCGCCTACAACTACCTGACTTCCAAGGTGGACGAGGTGGTTAACAATATGGAGGCCCGCACCGTGGAGTTTATGGACATCCTCAACGAACCGGCCAACTAACATAAACGGAAAGATATGGCACTGAAAAGACGCAACAAAGCGGAGGCAACATTCAGCATGTCGTCTATGACCGACATCATCTTCCTGCTGCTGATATTCTTTATGCTCACCTCTTCCGTGGTTCACCCCAACGCTATCAAACTGATGCTGCCACAAAGCTCGGAGCAGACATCTGCCAAACCCCTCACCAGGGTAACGATAGACAAGGAACTGAACTACTATGTGGCGTTCGGCTCGGAAGAGGAGCGGCAAGTATCATTCGACGAGATTGAACCATTCCTCATCGGTATGCAAGACAAAGAGCCTGAAATGTACGTCGCACTCTACGCCGACGAAGTCATACCCTACGGAGAAGTGGTGAAAGTGCTGAACATCGCCAACAAAAACAAGTTCAAGTTGGTCATCGCAACACGTCCGATGGACAAATGATTTTGATAAATGGATTTTTTGAAAGAATTTTGGAAAAAATATCTTAGCCTGAATAAGTATCAGCAAGCGAGGGTGGTAGCCACAATCGGAACAGCCATCATCTCGCTCGCCATACTGCTTATCCTACTCAACGCCTACCTCCGATGCGAAGGTCCTAAGGACGAGGAAGGATTGGAGGTCGCAATGGGTATGCCCGACGCTGGCGGAAACGACCTATTCGAACCTACGCCGCTCGAAGAAATCGCACAGGAGTTAGAGGAAATCGCCGAGCCAGACCCCGTCAGCGGAGAAGAAGCGTACCAAACGCAAGACATAGAGGAATCCGCAAAAATGGATAAAGCCAAAACCGAAGAAGAACTCCAGAAAGAGCGGGAATTAGCAGAAAAGCGGAAAAGAGAAAAAGCCGAAAGAGAAGCCGAGCAAAAACGCATAGCCGAGGAGAAACGCCTACAAGAGGAACGCCAACGCAGGCAAGACAGTATCAGCGCGGTCATCGCCCAACGCACCCGCGGACTGAAAGGCGGCGGAGGAAGCGGCACGGAAGAGTCGACCGGCAAAGGCGGCACAACCTCCGGCACCAAGGGCAACCCATTCGGCAACCCCAACTCGACAAGCACCGAAGGCGCGTCCAACACCGGGAGCAACCGCTCCTACTCACTCGCAGGACGAACCCCAGTCGGGCGAATCGCCGTCCCAACCTACTCCGAACAAGTGGAGGGACGCATCGTGCTGCAAATCACTGTGGATAAAAACGGAAACGTGATCAGTGCCGTTATGACAAAAGGCACCACCGTAGACAACGCCTCCGTCATCAACGCAGCCATCAACGCGGCGAAAAAAACAAAGTTCTCCGCCATCACCCAGGATAAAACCCAAACGGGAATCATTACATACGACTTAAAACTAAAATGACATAAATATGATATACGTATTTTTCGCCAACGGATTTGAAGAATCAGAAGCCATCGTCCCGGTCGACATTCTGCGCCGCGCCGGCTTCGACGTACAGCTCGTTTCCATCTCCAACGACAAATTGGTTACCGGCTCGCACGGAATCACCGTCAAGACAGACATCTTATTCGATGAAACCGACTTCGCCGACGCACAAATGTTGGTTCTACCCGGCGGTATGCCCGGCACCAAAAACCTCGACGCCCACGCCGGATTGTGCGAACTGCTACAAGACTCCTCCGAGAAAAACATCAAGATGGCAGCCATTTGCGCAGCCCCATCCGTGTTCGGAAACTTAGGACTGCTGAACGGCGAGAAAGCCACCTGCTACCCCGGATTCGAAGAGCAACTCTTGGGTGCGGAGTTCGTCGAAGAGCCAGTTGTGGTGTCGCACCAATACATCACCGCAAGAGGAGCCGGCGTCGCTATGCAGTTCGGCCTCAAACTTGTGGAAGAGCTCAAAGGCAAGAAAATCGCCGACGAACTGGCAACAGCAGTCATCTACAAACATTAATCGGAAAGGATTCACAATGAAGAAACTATCATTCTTAACATTGGTATTATCCGCAGCATTCATCTTGCCATCCTGCATTGATGAAGACCACTACGGAGACCCTCTCACCGTGTACGACCAGAACGGCAATCCTCGTAAAACAACCATTCTGAACGAAGACGAAGATGAGGAGGATGACGAGGAAAATGACGATGAGGAAAACGGGAAAGGCGGTGAGGAAAACTTCGCCAACCTGACAGGCGTGTACGAAGGCGTGCTTTTCTCCTTGCCAACAGACGAGAAAGAAGCGGCAGACGCCGACATCGACAAACTGAAAGCAGAGGGCGACTCGTTGGATGTAACGGTTACCGCACAAAGCGGCAACAAATTAGACTTGGCACTCTACAATGCCAACATCCAGGGCATCTCACTCGGCGACCTCATTTTCACCGGCATATCCACCACCTACGACGCAGCGAGCCAAACCTATAGTTTCTCGCTCCAAAACAAAGAAGTGTCCATTATGAACGGAATGATTCAAGCCACCGTCAATGTGGAAGGAAGCGTGAAACTGACTGGCGAACTGTCATTTTCGGTTGCCATCCAATCGCCTCAACTCACCCTCCAATACGAAGGAACGAGAAAGAAAACCAATTAACTAAAAAGCGTAGAATATGAAGAAACTGAAATTTTTAACGTCAGCCGTGCTATTCGCATTGGCAGCAGCATGCACATTCTCTGCATGCGACAAAGACGACGACGATGACAACGGAAACAGCAACAACGACGGTACTGAAAACGGGCAAACCGAACAACAAGTAGAGCAGATGAAAGGTGGTAACATCGTCGGGACCTGGCTCCTCGATGAGGCAAACTCCTCCTCAACCATCAACGGAGAACCTGCCGAAGTAGCATTGGGCGACTACGCCAACTATGTAAACGTGAGCAGCATAGTCAATGTTTTGGGCGACATCGTCACCTTCACCGAAGACCTCAAAATGAGTACTGCCACACAAAAAGGTTCTTACAAAACAAATGCGGAGAACCTCAGTGTTACATTGCCAATCTCAGAAACATCAGAGTTTACTATTGAAGGCGGGACAGACCTCTCATCGCTCATCACAGCCAAAAATCCAGCCTTGGAAGGCGTTGTCAGCGCAACACTCAACTCCTTCTCCTACACCGTTGAGAATAACGTGCTGACCGTACAGGTTTACGCCACCGTAAGCGCAGACATTAAAGCACTCTCAGCCCTGTTGGGCAGTGAAAGCAGCACCGACACCGACTCTAAGTTAGTGTTGCCAGTCATCGCAAAATTCGCTTACAAACTAAAAGCGGAGTCTGACGACGAAACGCTCATCGGCTCATGGATATTGGATGCGACAAAAACGACCGCAACCATCAACAACATTGAGGCCACTTCCTTCCTCGGCAACTTTGGTTTGAACGATGTCAACATCGGCGAGGTTGTCAACGTGCTGGGCGAAACAGTAACCTTCAACGCAGACAGCACCGTTGTGGCAGGCGACAAAGCCGGAACGTTCCACACCGATGGGAACGCCCTCTCTGTAACCCTCACCACAACAGACGGAACGGTTACCTATGCGAAGGGCACAGACTTGAAAGAACTTGTCGCAAGCCAATTCGGATCTTACTCCTCAATGGTAAGTTCGGCAACGCTCACCTCGCTCACCTACATTGTAGACAACAAACACCTGACAGTCAAGATGGAGGCAAGCCTCTCCGCACTTGGGCAAACGATGCCAATCAACGCATCATTTGAATACGATTTGAAAGACTGAACGAGCAAAACCTTATAGGCAGAAGAGGCTGGGCAATATTGCCCAGCCTCTTTTCGTACTCTCACAACCGCAAAAATCCCCCTGTTGAAAAAAAGTTGTTCACAACAACATTTTTTAAACTTTATTAACGAAAAAAATTCTCTCCTTGTTGTCGCAACAACTAAATTTGCACTCAGGAAATAAAACTAAAAAATAAAAAACTATGCAAGACATTTTGAATTACGGAAAACATCGCAAGGAAATCGGATTAGCCTTTGCGGTAACGAGCGGTAACATCAGCCATGCCATCAACAGGCTCATCTCGCGTAAGCTGAAAGCAGACGGCATCGATATGACCCCCGAGCAGTGGCTTGTACTCACCTGCCTTTGGACAGAAGTGGAAGGAGACCACCCAACGCAGAACATGATTGCACAGGCGACCTACAAAGACCGCCCAAGCATCACACGTTTGCTCCGCAACTTAGAGCGACAGGAGTTGATCTACCGCGTGTCGAAAGAGAATGACAAACGCGCCAACTACGTGATACTCACCGAGAAGGGCAAGGCATTGGAAGAGAAAGTCAAAACTGCCACCCAGAAAGTGTTAGAATCCATCTTCTACGGATTCACCAAAGAGGAAGTGGATGGAATATTCAAACACTTGAACAGAATCTGCGAGAACCTTCGCTAACAAGAGACCAAACCAAAACCATTATGAAAAAAACAGCAATTCTCATCGGGTGCCTGCTTCTATGCGGATTAAGCCACGCACAGAACACCTATACGTTGGAAGAGTGCCGCAAAATGGCATTGGACAATAACAAATCCAACAAAATCGCCCAAGCCGAGAGCGAGAAAGCAGAGTACGAGCGGAAAGCCGCCAAAACAAAATACTTTCCCGACCTCAGCATCAAAGGTGCGTATGTGCGCAACGGCGATGAATTGAGTCTGCTGTCGGAGGACATGTACCTTCCAATAGGTACGGTCACCAACGGAAGCTTCGCCTTCACCCAAGACCAAATCAGCAATAACTGGACACTCGTCAACGGACAGCCCGCCCCATTGGATGCCGACGGAAAACCGTTCAACCCCAAGAAGAATCCAGAGAAGATCCAGTGGAAGCAGTACACCACCATCCCGGCAGACGAGCTATCGTTCGACACACGGAACATCTTCCTCGCATCGCTCAACCTGACGCAACCCGTCTTTATGGGCGGTAAGATCGTGGCGTACAACAAAATCTGCAAATTGAAGAAAGAGTTGGCTGACAGCAAACTCAACACCCTTCAAGAGGAAATCGTAGTGAAAACCGACGAGACCTACTGGCAGATCGTGGCCTTGAACAGCAAGAAGAAAGCAGTGGAAGGACTCATAAACCTTTTGGAGAAGATGGACGAGGACGTTACGAAACTCGTCGCCAACGGAATGGCAACCAAGGCAGACCAACTCTCCGTCTCCGTCAAGAAAAACGAGGCCGAAATGGCACTCTTCAAAGTGGACAACGGCATACAACTCTCCAAAATGCTGCTCGCCCAATACTGCGGACTTCCGCTAAACGAGAGTTACACGCTCGCCGACGAGCAGAACGACTCCATCGCCATTGAGGAGACACAGCCCGCCGATATGGAGGAGGTTTACCAAAAACGAAACGAAATCAAGAGTCTGACCATCGCCGAGGAACTCTACAAGCAGAAAGAACACGTTGAACGCGCCAAACTGATGCCAAGCATCGCCCTTTTCGGCTCATACGCAGGCACCAACCCAACGCTAAAAGACGGGTTCGAAACCAAGTTCGGGTTCGACTGGCACGTGGGTGTAATGGTAAACATTCCGTTGCTGCACTGGGGTGAGAACATCTATACGCTGAAGGCGGCGAAGTGCGAAACGAAGATCGCCCAATACAACGAAGAAGATGCAAAAGAGAAAATTGAATTGCAAGTCAACCAAAGCCAATTCAACCACTCTGAGGCTCTCCACAAGTTGGAAATCTCGCAACGCAGCCTCGACAAAGCCGAAGAGAACCTGCGCCACGCCACCATCGGATTCAACGAAGGCGTCATCCCCGCCTCCAACCTGATGGAAGCACAAACCGCATGGCTTGCCGCAAAGTCCAACAAAATCGAAGCCGAAATCGAAGCCAAGGTGAGCGAAATCAACTACAAAAAAGCAACTGGCTCGCTGACCGAAAACTAAGCAATACCTAAGAATCAAAAAAGAAAAGAATACATCATGGCTACAACAAATAAGAAAAATAACGTAAACATCGTGATTGCGTTTGTCGTGCTTTTAGCGATTGTGTTAGGCATCACCCTTGTGGGAATATTCACGATGAAGCCGGGCGTAGACACCATCCTCGGCGAAGTAGAGTACACCCAAGTACGCGTTTCGGGCAAACTGCCTGCCCGCATTGAAAACTTCCTTGTAAAGGAAGGCGCATACGTCAAAGAAGGCGACACACTCGTGTTGCTGAACAGCCCGGAGATTGAGGCGAAGATGCAACAAGCACGCGCAGCAGAGGCTGCTGCATCCGCCCTCAACCAGAAAGCAAAAAAGGGTGCTACCGAAGAGCAAATCAAAGCAGCCTACGAGATGTGGCAAAAAGCCCAAGCAGGCTTGGACGTGGCAAAAAAATCGTATGACCGCGTGAAAAAACTCTACGACCAGGAGGTTGTGGCAGCGCAGAAATTAGACGAGGTGGAGGCAAACTACAAAGCAATGCAAGCCACCGAGCAAGCCGCAAAATCACAATACGAGCAAGCCCTCAAAGGTGCGACCGATGAAGAGAAAAACGCAGCATTGGCGCAGCTCAACAGGGCGAAAGGTGCTGTGGCAGAAGTCAAATCATATATGTCTGAAACCATCCTCACCTCCCCTATTTCAGGAAAAATCGTCGAGATATTTCCACAAAAAGGAGAATTGGTAGGCTCGGGCGCACCTATAATGAACATCATCGACACGTCCGACGTCTGGGTTACGTTCAACATCCGCGAGAAAGAGTACATCAAGTACAAGGAAGGAACTACCTTCAAGGCTTTCATTCCTGCCTTAGGCGACAAGGAAGTGGAACTGACGGTGAACTATGTGAAAGACCTCGGCACCTTCGCCGCTTGGAAAGCCACAAAGGTGAAGGGCGAATACGACTCTAAGACCTTCGAGATTCGCGCAGTCCCTACCGAAAAAGTGGAAGACCTCGTGAGCGGAATGTCCGTCATCATCAAGCAATAACACCCGTCTTCCTCAAAAAAGAAGATGAATCAAACGACCTAAAAGACAAATGAGATGAAACACAATTCGGCATTTTGGCGAATTTGGATGATAATGGTGCGCGAGTGGAGAATCCTCACGCATCGCCGGCTCTACCCATTCATTATGGTGGGGGCGCCAGTCCTTTGCGTCGTCTTCTTCTTGACACTGATGAACGCCGGTCTGCCCACTGGACTCCCCTCTGCCGTGGTGGACATGGACAACAGCAGCGTGTCGCGGAAACTAACCACCACGCTCGACAATTTCAAACAGTCGGAAGTAGTGGTGAGATGCCAGTCGTTCCAAGAAGCAAGGAAATTGATGCAAGAGGGTAAAATCTACGGCATCTACTACATCCCCGAGGGATTGGAACGCGATATCCTCTCATTCCGCCAGCCAACCGTCTCGTTCTACACCAACAACGCCTACATCGTAGCAGGCTCGTTGGAGTTTCAAGACCTGAAGACAATCTCCGTACTCGGTTCCGCTTACGTCGGGAAAGAGATGCGGACCGCCAAAGGGCAGACCGAGGAGCAAGCAATGAAAGAGCTGCAACCCATCAGCATCCAAACGCACCCCATCGGCAACCCTTGGATCAACTACGCCATCTATCTGTGCAACATCATTTTGCCAGGGCTTCTGTGCGCCATCATCGTCATCACCACGGTGTTCGCCTTAGGTTCGGAAGTGAAAACGCGAAGAGCCGGCGAGTTGCTGCGAATCGCCGATGACGATATGTTGGTGCTGATGACAGGAAAGCTGCTGCCGCACATACTCATCTACTTCCTGATGATCACATTTATGGAGGTGATGCTCTACGGCGTGATGGGGTTCCCTTGCCAGAACGGGTTGACAACGATGTTAGTGGTGTCCTACCTCTTCGTGCTGGCATGCATCGCTCTGGCGGTGTTCCTCTACGCACTGATACCTATCATGCGCGTGTCGCTGAGCCTCTCTGCGTTCTTCTGCATGCTGTCATTCTCCATCAGCGGATTCACATTCCCAGTGGGAGAGATGCCACACATCATCCAAACGTGGGCAACCGTATTTCCTTTGCGCCACTTCTTCCTCCTCTACGAAAACAATGCGTTGAACGGATATGCGTTCTGCTACTCGTGGAAGTCGTATGCGGCACTCACCCTCTTCCTGTTCCTACCATTGCTCGTGTCGGGCAGATTGCGGACAGTGTACAAATACGATGTATATGATATGTAAACGTGACGAAAAATGAACAAAGTATATAAACAAATACGCGAAGGACTGTCAGACCTCCTCATCGTTTGGAACGACGAGTTTCGGAGTGTATTCTCCGATGCGGCGGTGGTATTACTGTTCGTCGTGGCTCCGCTGATCTACCCCGTCATCTACGGACTCATCTACAGCCACGAGGTGGCAGAAGAGGCAAAACTCGTGGTGGTAGACTTGGACAACTCCGCCCAGTCACGCGACTTCCGCCGGCGGTGCGACGCCACACGCGACGTGCAGGTAGTAGCAGTTACCGCCAACCTGGAAGAGGCGAAAGAGATGGTACGCCGGCAAGAGGCTTACGGAGTAATGCTCTTCCCACGCGATTTCTCACGGAAGATAGCACGCAAAGAGCAAGCCACCATACAACTCTACTGCGAGATGAGCAGTCTGCTCTACTACAAATGTTTCCTGATGACTGCCACGGAAGTGTCGTTGAACATGGGCAAAGAGATCCAAATCAGCAGATTGGACATCAACACGGTAAACACGAAAAGAGAGACGGACATCGCCACCAGTTACATCAAATATGACAACTGCGCGTTCTTCAACCCACAAAGCGGATTCGACAGCTTCCTGCTGCCTGCCTTCGTGATGTTGCTGACGCAGCAAACGCTCATCATCGGTATCTGCGTAATGGCAGGCGACGCTTACGACAGGAAACGCTTCCACCGCATGCTGCCCATCCTGAGGCACAAGCGAGGCACGTTCCGCATCGTCTTAGGCAAAACACTCTGCTACCTCTGCATCTACTTGGTTTCAGCCTTTTATATGCTGTGGCTCGTACCGAAAATGTTCTCCATGCCGCAGATAGGCGACCCAATGGACATCATCACGCTGCTCCTCCCCTACATCGTCGCATGCACATTCTTTGGTATGACCATCAGCGTCTTCATCAAAGAAAAAGAGGCGGCATACGTCCTGTTGGTGTTCTTCTCGCTGATATTCCTCTTCATCTCGGGCGTGTCGTGGCCGCAAGCCTCCGTCCCGACTTTCTGGAAATATGTCAGTTACCTGATTCCAAGCACGTTCGGCATACATGGATTCGTGAAAATCAACACGATGGGCGCCACCATCCCCGATATCGCCTTCGAATACCGCGGGCTGCTCATCCAGATTTTCTGCTACTTCATCACCGCCTGCCTCGTATACAGACACCGCATCAAAACCGAATGTGTGTAACAGAAAAAACATTTTTTGATTAACACCGCGCAAAAAAACAGGTGCAAGGATTTGCGAAATAGAAATTTTGCAGTATCTTTGCACCGCAAACGCGCAAGGTTCCTTGGCCGAGTGGTTAGGTACCGGTCTGCAAAACCGTTTACAGCAGTTCGATTCTGCTAGGAACCTCAAAGGGAAAATGTAGTCGTAGGCACGGCTACATTTTTTTGTTTTTGTAAATGCAATTTCCAAAACGACATGAACAGAAGACAATCTGCTCAGAAAAAAAAACAACCCGAACCAAAATCTACCCTGCTCAACGGGTTGATACACTTCCTGCAAGAAAAAATCTTCGCGGCGACCATACTTCTATCCATCTGCTTCCCAACACATGCCGACGATGATGACGAAATGAAGTATTTGGAAGAGGTAACCGTTTCCATCTCCATCAAAGAGAAAAAAACTTTGGACGAACTGCCATCGTCGGGCAACGCCATCGCCCTCACCCAGATAGAGGCAAACAACGCTTGCACCGCAAAAGACCTCACCGCACAGATTCCGAATTTTCACCTGCCAGACTATGGATCGCAAATGACCTCCTCCATCTACGTCAGAGGATTGGGGGCAAGAATGGACCAACCAACCGTTGGACTCATAATCGACAACATACCGATTCTGAACAAAAACGGATTCGACTTGGATTTGTTCGACACCCAAAGAATCGAGTTCCTACGCGGCCCACAAGGGACGCTCTACGGGCGAAACACCTCGGGCGGACTGATATCGCTCTACTCGCTGTCGCCCGCCACCTACCAAGGGACGAGGCTGCAAGCCGGCTACGCCACAGGCAACACCGTGCAACTGAAAGCCTCAACCTACCAAAAGGAATCCGAAAAATTTGCCTACTCCGTCGCCGCCAACGCACGGCACACCAACGGCCTACATAAAAACGAATACACAGGAGACGAATGCGACCCCTCCGACGGAATCGACCTCCGCAGCCGCCAAGTTTGGACGCTATCGCCCACCACAACCATCGAGAATGCTCTCTCCGCCGGACTGCTGATGCAAGGCGGCTACGCATACCGACTTCTATCCGACGACGGCGCACGCCAACCCGTCAACTACAACGACAAGTGCCACTACAACCGCCTCACCATCACCGACGGACTGCTAATCACCCACAAGCACGAGCGTTTCACTGCCACTTCTGCCACAAGCTATCAACTATTGGCGGACGATATGTTGCTCGACAACGATTTCCTTCCGCAATACATCTTCACCCTCAACCAAAAACAAAAAGAGCATGCGGTGACGGAGGAGCTCGTACTGCAATCAACCGCACCACAGAGAATTTGGAATTGGAAGACAGGCTGCTACGGATTCTTCAAACACAACCATATGGAAGCACCCGTAACATTCGGGCAAGACGGCATCAACGAGTTGATTCTCGCCAACGCCAACCAAGGCATACAAAAGGCTTTCCCTGACGAAAGATTGGACTTCTCGGAAACGGAACTCCCCATAGAAAGCAACTTCAGAATACGCACTGGCGGCGTGGCACTCTACCACCAATCTGAGTTTCGCGTAGGGCGTTGGAACTTCACCGCGGGACTGCGATTCGACTACGAATCCGCACGCATGGATTACGAGAATCAGGCACAACTGCACTACAAGTTCTCGCTCATAATGGACAAATACAAAAAACTTGTGAGCCAAATGGACGGTTCGTTGAAGAAAGATTTCTTCGAGGTACTGCCGAAAATCTCCGCTCTCTTCCATCTAAACGAGAAAAACAACCTCTACCTCAGCATAGCCAAAGGCTACAAGACAGGAGGGTTCAACACCCAAATCTTCTCAGACATACTTCAGAACAAACTGAAAAACGATTTGATGGACGATATGGCGATGAAATTCGACAGCGAAACAGCAGACGCATACGACGTGCAGAAAGCCATCTCCTACGACCCCGAATACAACTGGACCTACGAGGTGGGCGGGCACTTCCGCACCCCGAATGGCAACCTGACGGCAGACCTCGCACTATTCTTTATGAAATGCCGCAACCAGCAACTCACAGTCTTCCCGAAAGGAAAGAACACCGGCCGAATGATGACCAACGCCGGCAAAAGCCAGAGCTACGGCTGCGAGACATCCCTAAAATGGCAAGCCACGCACAACCTGCAACTGCTCGGCTCCTACGGCTACACGCACGCAAAATTCACAGAATACAATGACGGCAATTATTCGTACAACGGCAAATTCGTCCCCTACGCCCCTCAGCATACCGCCTTTGCGCAAGCGCAATACACCTTCTACATCAACAAAAAGGTGATAGACCGAATCGTCATCGCCGCCGATTGGAAAGGGACGGGAGAAATCTTCTGGGACGAAGCCAACACGAAACGGCAACCATTCTACTCGCTTTTCGGAGCATCACTCGCCATCCAGAAAAAAACATTCACCATCCGCGCTTACGGCAAGAACCTGAGCGACAAAGTGTATGACACATTCCAATTCAAATCCATCGGGAACAACTTCTGCCAAACCGGGAAACCTCGGCAAATAGGAGTTTCCGCTATTTATAATTTTTAAAACCAAATGAAAATGAAAAAGTATTTTTTCGCCGCAGTAATCGGACTGATGTCCGCGTCTTTCATCGCATGCGACAAAGATGATGAAGAGTCGACAACCGACACCACGACAACCGACACCACCGAAGTTGAACGCAACGTGTCGGGAAAGTTGAGCGTCAACTTCAACTCAAACAACATTGTAACCGACAGCGTGAAATGCCAGTACGCGCTAAACGGCGGAAGCATCACCATCACGTTGGTAGATATGAAGTTCGTGCCACAAATGCCCGTCTTCATCTCGCCATGCCTCAACAACATTCCTTGCACGCAGGATGGCGACACCACACGCTTCTCTGCCGAGAAAATCGTGCCAACACTGAACGGTAATGAATTTGAGAAATACACTGGCACCAATGTTTCAGGTACGCTCAGCAAAGACGGACAAATCCACTTCTCACTGAATTTCGGAGATTATCCAACCGAATACCAATCCTACAAATAAAAAAATGTTAAAACGTTGCTTGCATTTCCCGAAAAACCGCTACATTAGCAATTATTCTGCAAACTGAACGATGCTAACCTAAAGTATAAATTTTGAGAATTATGCATTGCAACCTATATAAACATATCACCACACTAATCTGGACGCTGGTTCTGCTCGGAGGCTCCGCTTTCGGGCAGGATCCAAACGTCCGAAAAGAAATCATCGACGGGCAGACCTACCTCATCCGCGAAGTGTCCAAAGACTCGCTCGACCTACTGCTCAGCACCGCCGACACGTTCGATATGAGTCCGTTTATGCACTACCTCGACCAAATCACCGTAGTGGCAAACATCCGCGACAGCAAGTCGCTCCAAGAACAATCCATCTCCTTCTCCGCATTAGACAGCGCACAACTGACAACCAAAGAATTGACCTCCACAAAAGACATAAGCGGCAACTCGCCCAACTTTTTCATCTCCGATATGGGTTCAAGCGTCAATTCGGCGATATTCGTCCGCGGATTCGGCTCACTGACCGAAGACCCGGTTGTGGGCATGAACGTGGACAACGTGCCTGTGCTTAGCAAAAGTGCCTTCAACGCCGACCTTTTCGACCTTGAAAGAATCGAGGTGCTGCGCGGCCCGCAAGGAACTGCCACCGGGCGCAACTCGCTTATGGGCGTTATGAACATCTACACCCTTTCGCCCCTAAAACACACAGGCACACACCTCAACGTAGATTACTCGACAGCCAACACCATCAACGTGAAGGCATCCACCTACCACAAGCCATCAGACAAAAACTTCGGCGTTTCAGCGGCAGTAAACTTCAAGCACACCAACGGATTTTTCACCAATGAAGAAACCGGCAAAAAGTGCGATTTCCACAACGGAATCAGCGCAAGGCTGAGAACCATCGGCAAGCCGCGCGAGAAATTCACAATAGACAATGTCGTGGCTGGCGGATACATAAGCGAAGGCGCATACCCCTACGCTTTCATGGGCCACGACAACAAAACCCTGCCCATACAATTCGACGCAGACAGCAAGTACAAACGAGGCAACTTCTCCGACGGACTCGTCATCCAATACACCTACGACAAGTTCATCTTCTCAAGCATCACGGGCTACCAATTTATGACAGACGAAATCAACTATGACGCCGACTACTCCGCCCAATCGCTCATAACCAGGAAAGACGAGGTGACAGAACATGCCGTGTCGCACGAATTCGCCTTCCGCTCCACCACCCGCCCCGGCAGACGATACAACTGGAAAGCGGGAATATGGGCATTCTTCAAATACAATAAATCGGACATGCCCATCACCTACCACACAGACGGATTAGACAAGATTTTCTGCCAAAATGTGGAAACGACACTCCGACAAACCTACCCATTCTCCTCCCTCCAAATAGAAGAGGACGAGCTGACGGTTTCCAACAATTTTGAAATGCCAACCTTCGGTCTTGCGGGCTACCACCAATCGGAAATCAAAATCGGGAAGCGGTGGGAAATAACCGCAGGATTTCGCTTAGACTTTGAGCAATCATCACTTGACTACCTGACACTCAACGATTTATACTACACCATAGCACCAATCCTGACAAATGAACAAGAAATAAACACCTATTTCTACGGAACGAAGAAGGAGAACGATTTCAAAGTGATGCCCAAACTCTCCGTGCAGTACCGCCTTGGCGAATACAGCCAACTCTACGCATACGCAGCAGGCGGACGCAAAACGGGAGGCTACAACCTCGGACTCTTCTCCGACCTAATCCAAAACCAAATCGCAAACCAGATACTCACAGACGCAAACCTCGCCGACAACGAGAAATCCGCCACCGACCTCACCGACCTTATACACTATGACGCCGAGAGAACGTGGAACTTCGAGTTCGGTGGACACCTCCTCACCCCCAAAAAATACATAACATTCGACTTCGCCCTGTTCTACATCATCGGACGGAACCAACAAATACACACGTTCCCCACTAAGCAAAACACCAGCAACCTAATCGTCAACGCTGACCAGAGCCGCAGTTTTGGTGCGGAACTATCCACAACCTACCAGCACACCAACCCAGAAACCAACAACGAATTCCGCTTCACAGGCACATACGGCTACACCAACGCCCAATTCACAGACTTTGAGTGGAACGGCAAAGACTACAAAGGCAAATGCGTGCCTTACTCGCCCTCCAACACGCTCAGTCTCGACTTCAGCTACACGTTCGCATTTGATGGTGTGAACCGCCTCACATTCGGCGCAGGCTTAAAGGGGTGCGGAAAAATCTACTGGGACCTGGAGAACTCCTACAGCGAACCATACTATATGCTGATCAATGCCAATGCGACCTACCAACATAAGGGATTGAACCTGAAGCTCTGGGCGCAGAACCTGGCAGACAAAGAATTCCGGACATACTCCTTCTCCAACCTCGACAAGCAATATTGCAAAAAAGGCGCACCACGGCAAGTTGGCTTTTCCATAGGATATAATTTCAAATAAGACCACCGCCGTCCGTTGGTTTTTCGTAACTTTGCGGAAAACAAGGAGAAACGCCCAATGTGCATTGACTTAGCCCAAATCAGAAAAGATTTTCCCATCTTAGAGAAAGAAATCTACGGGAAACCGCTTATCTATCTCGACAACGCCGCCACCACACAGAAACCAACCTGCGTGGTAGAAGCCATACGCGACGGATACTACAACTGCAATGCCAACATTCACCGTGGCGTGCATTACCTCAGCCAATTGGCGACAGAGGCACACGAAAACGCCCGCAAACGCGTACAACAGTTCATCAATGCACAACACTCCCACGAAATCATCTTCACCCGCGGCACCACCGAGGCCATCAACCTTGTGGCGCACTCGTTCGGAATCAGCCAATGCAAGGACGGCGACGAAATCATCATCAGCCAAATGGAGCATCACTCCAACATCGTGCCTTGGCAACTGCTGCAAAGCATCCGAAACATAAAACTGCGCGTCATCCCCTTCAACCCTCAAGGAGTATTGCAATTAGACGAGTTGGAAAAGATGATCAACGAGCGGACAAGGCTCATCTCCGTCGCACACGTCTCCAATACCCTCGGGACAGTCAACCCCATCAAGCAAATCATCGGAATTGCCCACCAGCACAACATCCCCGTGTTAGTGGATGGCGCACAGTCTGCCCCACACGCACCCATTGACGTGCAAGACCTTGATGCAGACTTCTTCGCATTCTCCGGACACAAAACCTACGGACCGACGGGCATCGGCGTCCTCTACGGGAAGGAGAAATGGTTGGAGAAGATGCCACCCTACCAAGGAGGCGGAGAAATGATAGAAAAAGTAACTTTCGAAAAAACCACCTTCAACGAACTACCCTTCAAGTTTGAGGCGGGAACACCAGACTACATCGGATCTACCGCGTTGGCAGCCGCCATCAACTATATCACGAACATCGGTATGCAAAACATCGCCGACTACGAACACTCCTTGATAGCGTACGCCACCGAAAGGCTCAGCCAAATAGACCAACTGCGCTTCATCGGAGAAGCGGAGAACCGCAGCGGACTCATCTCGTTCCTCGTGGGTAACATCCACCCATACGATATGGGTACGATTTTGGACAAGTTAGGCATCGCCGTACGGACGGGGCACCACTGCGCCGAGCCTGTGATGCAAGCCTTCGGAATCGACGGAACCGTGCGCGCCTCGTTCGCCCTCTACAACACCAAAGAGGAAATTGACCAATTGGCAGCCGGCATCGAGCGGGTAGCGAAAATGTTCCACAGAAAAAAATAATGTAAGATATATTCGTAAGACGATGACAATCAACGAAAAGCAAGACGAGATAATCGAAGAGTTCAACTTCTTGGAAGACTGGCTCGACAAGTATCAGCAAATCATAGACAAGGGACTTGAAAATCCCGGAATAGAAGAAAAATACAAATCCCCCGAATATCTCATAGAAGGCTGCCAAAGCAAAGTGTGGGTCTACGCCGAATACAAAGACGGCAAAGTGCTGTACCAAGGCGAGAGCAACACCGACATCGCCGGCGGAATCGTCAGCATGCTGGTGGAAATCCTCTCGGGACATACCCCCGACGAAATTTTGGAAGCCGACCTCTACTTCATCGACAAAATCGGACTTCGCGAACACCTCTCACCTACCCGTTCCAACGGTATGTTAGCGATGATGAAGCAGATGAGAATGTATGCGGCAGCATTCAAAGCCAAATACGAATAATGCGGGTGGTCAGACCCGCAAAATCGCATTTTTCCTTTCAAGGTACTGAATAAACGGCTTGTACGACTGACATTTGGAGAGCAACGCCGCACTTCCCACTACGATCATCTGCTCCTTGGCGCGCGAGATTGCCACATTGAGTTTCCGGTCAATCAGTTGTCCGCCTTCCATAAACACGTTGGCAGAAAGGAAATCCAACTGATACTCGCGCTTCACCGTTGTTCCGTAGATAATCACATTGCGCTGACTTCCCTGGAAACGCTCCACGGTATCGACCGTGATGCAGCGCAAAGCCGGCTCGCCACAAGCCTCCAACGCACTACGCACCGCCGAAATCTGATTACGGTAAGGAACAATCACCCCAACCGACGACACGTCAAATGGCTTCCCCACCTGCCGGTGCAGCAAAAACGTGCGGAGAACTATTTCAGCGATTCTGTTCGCCTCAACGTGGTTCACCATATCAGACTGTTCGCCCGCTTCGGGACGGACATCCACCCAGAAAACCCGTTCACGAGTCAGCGCACCATCTAAATCGTCCTTCGCTTCCACCGCACCATAAAAAGAAGAACTGAGTTGGTGCTTCAATGGCACACTCTGCAAAATACTATCGTAATAATTCTCATTGACGAACTCGGAAACCCAAGGGTGCATTCTTCCTTGCCGCGTCAGCGTGTAGACGTAATCGGGGTCATTGCCAAACGTGCGGAGAATCCGTTCGAAGAAAGATTGCCGGCAATCCTCCAAACCCATCTTCAACAACTCTGGCTCTGCCACTTTCGACTCTTGGGCAGACTGCTGCACCACGGCCGGCAACTGCTTATGGTCGCCAATGAAGACAAACTTCCGAACAGCCATCCCATTCCCGGCAGAAAGCAACCCCAAGAGGTGCGGCTCAAGTATCTGCGAAGCCTCGTCCACAATCGCCAAGTCAAATTTTTTCAGGCTAAACAAACCATTGGCAGACGAAATCGACGCCGTAGTGCCAGCGTAAATGCGGACAGACCGCAGACGAGTGGTGAGGTCTTTCACATCCGCAAAATCCTTGATTCGGTTCTTCAACAAGTGAGATTGGTCGAACTCGTCGGAGCAAGAGTGGGCGTGGCCAATCCTTATATAATCTATATTTTCGGCATCCAACTTCGAGCAGATCTCCTCCACAGCGCGATTGGTGTATGACACCAACAGCACAGACGCCGCCTCGTCTGCCAACGTCTCCTTCAAAATATTCATCAAGGCGAAAGATGTCTTGCCCGTTCCCGGTGGACCGATGACAATGAAGAAATCTTGCGCACGCTTAGCCGCCAACACCAAATCGTTGAACGAGCCATAGTCGCCACTGAGCGTGAGCGACTTATCAACAACCGGTTTGCGCTGGTTGAGGACGAGCGACTTACGTTCATCATTCTGCATAGCAAGGAAAGAGAACAAATCCTTGAAATAAGTAACGTACGAAGAGTCCAGAAAATCGTGTTCGATGACCCATCGCACACCCGCCGCCTCGCGAAACACGTTTTTATTGCGCTGCGTGGAGCGAAGTTTCAACTCCACACACTCGTCGTCCAACTCCTTGATAGTGGCGCGGTACACAATATCCTGGCAGACATTCACCGCCGGAGAGACTCCCGCTGCGACACGCACAGGGTAGCACACCACCACATCGCCACGGCGGAAATTCGGTGTACACTCCTTGTCCTTCGCCCCAATTCTGAACCTGAGCAATTCTACACCGCCTTTCTCTCCATCCGAAATTTCCGTCAGCGTCAAATCCGAAAATATCAAACCCTCTTGCCGCTTCTCTTCCTCCGTCAGATTCCAAGAATCCGCAAAGAGGCTTTTCGACTTATGATATTCCTTCTCTAAAAAAGTATAGAACCGAAAGAAATAGGCGCGTTCCAACGGCGACGCATTGCGGACAACGGACAAAATCCCCTCAATCTGAGGTTTTTGATAGTCGCGCCAAAGTTTGCTACTGATGCCATTCACATTCAAATCGTCCGCCGAGAGGCTGGCGAGCGAGGATATGCCGCCACGCTCCAAAAGCACCTCAAGGCGTGCGATACTGTTGCGAAGCGAAATCGCAGAGAAGAGCAATTTGGGCGCAGGTCCCTCACGCAGCAACCCATTCTCATCGGCAACCGTTTTATTCTCCGTTGGATATTTTGAATAGAGCAGCATACTGCTCACCTCCTCGTTGGGGATGTGGAGGTTGTAGCGCAGCCACGCCTGGTAGAAGAGCATCTGCACATAATGTTTCTCTTGATGTCCGCCGTTGGGCCAGCCCCATTTGCCCGACTTCTGTTCCACCAACACACGTTTATCCTCCGAAAGCAAGTCCATACGACCTTGCACACCAAGCATCTCGCAGAAGAACGAAGGCTCGAGAAGCACCCGGTCTGGGTCAAAATAAGCAGCGGTGCCGAGGTTGCACCCCACATATCCGCGGATATTCTGCTGCTGACGGCGCGCCTCCCTGTGGAATGATTCCGATTGAAAATCCGTGCAGGTTGCCACCGATAGCGCGTTGTTAAGGAAGAAACGAACCGCACTATCCTTGTACTTGGGTTCGTCGGCACTATAAATCTCCTCGTCGAGGAACTGCCCGGCAAAGTTACCCAACAGAATCGCCTGCGAGGTTTGTTTAGGCGAAAGGCGTTTCACCAAATAGGAAAAAGGCGTTAATCCATACTCTTCGAAGCATTCAGCAATTGTGGATATATCCACCAAAAAATCAGGCTCGTAAATGATAAACTCCGGATATAGCACACCCGAGCGTTCCTTAGGCAGAACCAAGTTCAAACGCGTATTTTCCTCTAAAAGATCTTTTACCGGAGAGAGGTCGCCCGCCTCCGTCTGATATGCATAGCACACCACCACGTCCTCGCCTTCGCCATCCGCTGTGCGGGCATAGATAAACTGCTCGTCCCAGCGAACCACCACCACACGCAGCACATCCGCTAAGGCCACCGCCTTACGCAGTTTGGGCGATGGCAGTCCTGCCGGCAACTTGGCAACCAAATCACCTGGCATAGCGCACTTGTAGACACATCCGGTAAACTCGGCAAGCAAGCGGACGTCGGCAAGCAACGTGTGGCGCAACTCATCCTCGGGCAGCCGCTCAATCGTCTGCACCCTGACACGAAACTGGTTGAGCGCATAGTAAACGGCACGAGGCAGATGGCACTCCTTGAACAAATAATCCAACTTGGCAAACGGACCCGAGAACGAATAGGCGGCGTTTGCAGTCCTATCATCCAAAATCAGAAAGAACAAACGTCGCAAAGTAGAATACGACCTTCGGGGAGAGATCGTCTGCTCCAACTCGCACAACGACAGCAAATCCGCAAATACAGAAGACGCTGAAATAGAATACTTATACATATAAATAAAGAAAAACAGGATTGCTAAGGTAAAGATTTATGCGGAAAAGAACAACAATGACAGGCGGACAAACGAAAATCCTACAAAATAAACTAACTTTGCACCGCGGAATGTAACATTCCATTTTTTAAAAAGATAATGAAAAAAAAGGTATTTGGGGTTTTACTTTTGATGGAGACCTGTTTCTTGCTGTTGTCCGCCATCATTGCCCTCTCGTTTGGCGAGAGCGATTTCCTGCCCCTCGCCATCACCACCGCTCTATGCGGCATCACCGGTGCCGCGCTTTTCCTCCCGAATTGGAAGAAGAAGGGTAATCTGACCCGAAAAGACTGCTACATCATCATCACCGGCACTTGGGTCGTGTTCTCCCTGTTCGGCATGATCCCGTTTATGCTCTGCGGAGCAACGCACACGGTTACCGACGCATTTTTTGAAACAATGTCCGGATTCACGACGACGGGAGCGTCTGTGCTGACCAACATCGACGGGTTGCCCCACGGCCTGCTCTTCTGGCGTTCCATCCTTCAATGGTTGGGCGGATTGGGAATCGTCGTCTTCTCCATCGCGCTACTGCCCTCATTCAACAAAAACAACAAGCAACTCTTCTCGACCGAGGCGACCAGCATCTACACCAGCAAGTTGAAACCCAAAACACAGGAAGCCGCCCGCGGAATCCTGATCATGTACGTCGGACTCACCGCCTGCTGCGCCATCGCCTACCTCATCGGCCCGATGAACCTCTTCGACGCCGTCTGCCACGCCATGACCACACTCGGGACGGGCGGCTTCGGCACTCACCAAACCAACATCGCCTATTTCAACTCGCCCTACACCGAGTATGTATGTTCCATCTTCTCGCTGATGGCCGGCGTCAACTACGCACTCTACTTCTTCGCCAGCACAGGCAACTGGACACCCTTCAAAACCAATGAAGAGTTTCACTGGTACATCGGCGGGACAGTAGTACTCGTCCTTATATTCTTCCTCCTGTTCGCCGCCAACCCAAGCGACACCACCTCGCCGCAAATGCCGACAACGATAGAGGCACAGTTCCGCACGGCACTCTTCCACGTGGCAACCATCTTCTCGTCCAGCGGATTCCAAGCCACCTACTGCGACTATTGCAACTGGGGAGCCTCTTTCTGGATGCCCACCATCTTCATTATGGTGAGCGGGGCCTGCGCCGGGTCGTCCAGCGGAGGTATGAAACTCATACGTTTCATCATCTGCTTCAAAAACATGAAAAACGAATTTCTGCTGCATAAGCACCCCAACGCGGTTTTCCCCGTCAAAATATCGAAACACGTTGTAGACCCCGTGATCGTGAAACGCACCCTGGCCTTCATCTTCATCTTCCTCGTGGTTATGTCCATAGGCACGACACTGCTCACACTGACGGGACTCTCGTTCGACACCGCCTTCGGTTCGTGCATCAGCGCGATAAGCAACACCGGCCCAGGCTTCGGCCAAACCGGTCCCATCACCAACTACGCCTCCATCCCCGACACCAGCAAGTGGCTACTCTCGGCACTTATGCTGATAGGTCGCTTGGAGATCTACACAATACTGCTGATGTTCACCCCCGATTTTTGGGACGATTGAAAAAGACTGAAAAGAAAAATTAAAATTTGACAGATATGGGTAAAAGACAAAAAAGATGGTTTGTAAAAAAAGACCAGACCCCGACAGAGTTTGAACTGAAAATGATGGAATACGAACGGAGAGGCATTGAAGTGCCAACCCGCAGACTCATCAAAACACCCGAACAGATTGAAGGCATCCGCCTGAGCGGCGTCGTCAACACGGGCGTGTTAGACCTCGTGGCAAGCGAAATCAAAGCCGGTATGAGCACGGAGGACATCGACCGGTTGGTGTACGACTACACCGTGGCGCACGGAGCCATCCCCGCCCCACTCAACTACGAGGGATTTCCGAAGAGCGTCTGCACCTCCATCAACGATGTGGTGTGCCACGGAATACCCAACCCAAACACTATCCTAAAAGAGGGAGACATCATCAACGTGGATGTGTCAACCATCCTCAACGGCTATTTCTCCGACGCATCGCGTATGTTCTGCATCGGTGAGATCTCTCCAGAGAAGAAACGCCTCGTGGACGTTACTATGGAATGTTTGAAAATCGGAATGGAAGCCGCTAAGCCATACGGATTCGTAGGAGACATCGGCTTTGCCGTTGAGCAACACGCCAAGAAGAACGGCTACTCCGTGGTGCGCGAACTCACGGGACACGGCGTGGGACTGCAATTCCACGAAGAGCCCGAGGTGTGCCACTTCGGCAAACCCAAAACAGGAATGTTACTCGTGCCAGGTATGGTGTTCACCATTGAGCCGATGATTAACATGGGCAAGGCGGCAGTCGACTTCAACGACCGCGACGGCTGGACTGTTACCACGCGCGACCACCAACCATCCGCACAATGGGAACACACATTCCTTATGACGGAGAATGGCTTGGAAATCCTAACCTACTAATATGAAGTGCTACCACTGCGGATGCGAAATGCCAGACGGCGCGACCCACTGCCTCAATTGCGGAAGGAAACGCGGCGACATCGGAATGAATGACGGAGGAAAAGAGTTTAACGGAGGAAAAACAGAAAGACGCAAAAACGGACAAACTGCTGCTAAAATAGCCCTCCCCTACTGGATGAAACTCATTTTCGGACTCCTTTCAATAGCAATTGCCGCCGCAGTCGTGTTCGCCATCAAATAAATTACGGCATTTCCAATATTTTTCACAAGAGATGAATCTTCATTCATCTCTTTTTTTTACCTTTATCGGAAATAAAAAGAAGTTTCATTTTTATAACTAAAAACCATGCAAAAAACGAAAGCGGCCGTTCTGGCCTTTACAACAGTCATCCTGTCACTCCTCCTCTCAGCCTGCAGCCTTACGCCAGCCGACTATTGCGAAACCGTGTTGAACAAGTGTCTGGATTTAGAGGTAAGCGTAAAAGAGTTGTCCAACCAAATTTCTTCAAAAGACTATGAGAAAATTGAAGAAACGTACAACAAAAATCTGGAGGAAATCAACGAGACCCTGAACGAGCTGCAAGACTTGGGCGACTGCCGCGGGCAACGCTACCTTATAGACTCCGCCATCAATTACGCGCAGACCTATAAAGACATCTACGAGAACGAGTTCGCCACCGCCCTTGAAATTCTGAAGAAAGAAAACAGAACCTACGAAGACGGCGACACCATCGCCTTTATGATCGACGGAATCGCAGAGAAATCACAAGACGCCAAATGCGGATTGGTCAAGAGTTTCTCGCAATTCGTCAAAGACTTTGAACTGAACGCATCCTACTAAAAAAAGAAAACCATGAGTGCCACAGATAAAGAACTTGTGGAGGTTTACTGCCTCAACAACAAACAGAAAAAAGGCTACGCCCCAGGCACCAGCCTTTTAGAGATTTACAACGACATGAAGCCAGACTTGAAGTACGGCGTCATCGTCGCAAAAGTGAATAACATCACCAAAGACCTGAATTTCAAACTCTACAAACCCAAAACGATAGAGTTTCTCTGCAACAACGTACCATCGGGCATGCGAGCGTATGTGCGTTCGCTCTCGTTCATTCTCTGCAATGCCGTACGCAACATTATGCCCAGCACCAAGGTGAGCATCGAACACCCCATAGCGAAGGGCTACTACTGCAAACTGATTGACTGCACGGAGAAGATAGACGACCAGCTCGTGGAGAAAATCAAAACCGAGATGCACAAAATCGTGCAGCAAAACCTTCCCTTCAATATGGTGAACACCACCACCGAAGAGGCAGTGGCAACCTTCGAGAAGGAAGGCGCGGAAGACACCGCTCTGCTGCTCAAATCGAAAGGCTCGTTCTACACGAAATACTACGAAATGGGCGGAACGCACAACTGGTTCCTCGGTCCCGTGGCTCCGTCTACCGGCTACATCCAACTTTTCGACCTGCACCCCTACCACGACGGCGTGTTCCTACAAGTGCCAGACAGAAAAGACCCCGTGAAATTAGAGAAATTCGAGCCACAAGACAAACTCTTCGCCACATTCAGCGAGCATACCAAGTGGAACAAAATCATGGGACTCGGCATCGTCGGCGAAATGAACCAGAAGGTGCGCGACAAAGAAGCGGTTTCGGGCATCATCAAAGTGGCAGAGGGACTGCAAGAGAAGAAAATCATCCACATCGCAGAAAAAATATCAGAACGGGAAGGCATCAAAATCGTGCTTATCTCCGGCCCATCCTCATCCGGAAAAACGACATTCAGCAAACGGCTGAGCGTACAACTCGGCGTGAATGGCTTCCACCCTATCGCCCTCTCTATGGACGATTATTTCCACCCACGCACAAAGACACCGCGCGACGAGAATGGCGACTACGATTTCGAGTCGATCTACTCCGTAGACCTTGAACTCTTCAACGACCAAATGAACAAACTACTCGCCGGCGAAGAGGTGAGCCTGCCTTACTACAACTTTGAAAAAGGCGAACGCGAATACCACGGACGGAAATTGAAATTGGGCGACAAGGGAATACTCGTCATCGAGGGGATACACGCCCTCAACCCTATGCTCACCGAGAAGATTCCAGCGGAAAACATCTTCCGCGTGTATATTTCCGCCCTCACAACCATCTCGTTCGACAACCACAACTGGATCCCGACACGCGACAACCGTTTGCTGCGCCGCATCATCCGCGACTACAACTACCGCGGCTACTCCGCTGTGGACACTATCAGCCGATGGGGCAAAGTGATGGAGGGTGAAGAGAAGTGGATTTTCCCTTACCAAGAGAATGCAGACGTGGTGTTCAACTCCGCAATGCTCTTCGAGATTTGCGTGCTGAAAAAATTCGCCGAGCCAATCCTCTCCGAAGTGCCAGAGAACGTGCCAGAATACCAAGAGGTGGACAGGCTGCTGAACTTCTTGAAGTACTTCGCCATCGTGCCAGAAGTGGAGCTGCCACTCAACTCCCTCCTACGAGAGTTCTTAGGCGGAAGCTCTTTCAAATATTAGAATTTCTTCTACGAAATGGCAAACGAGCGGACAGGCTGATTGGCTTGTCCGCTTTCCTTTTCACCTAAAAATCACTTCAAGAACCGATATTTCACACCTAACTTGCCGACAATGCCAGGCTGCTCAACGTTGCCAAAGTCGAAGTACTCCGTATTTAAAACATTGTTCAACTCACCAAAAACAATGAATTTATTGATGCAATATGAAATTTTGAAATCCATCACGCCATACGGATCATACTCTTTCAAAACATTGGTGTTTTCGCCGTTTTTATAGACGAGGTAGCCGCCGTTACGCACTTGATAGCGGTAACATAGTTGTGCCTCAAGATTTTTGATAGGTTCAATCACGAAACGTGCGGTGAATTTATGCTTCAGATACTCCAACGCATAGTGCGATTTAAACACAGGAGCCTCATCTCGCCGCTCTTGGTGGATGAAGTGGTACCCCACGGCGAGGCGCATCGGAACACAGTTCCACAACTCATTGAAAACCAGCGTGCCATCAATCTCCGCCCCCATATTGTTGAGATCATAATTGGCTGACTTATAGACCTTATCAGTATCTTTTTCTAACACCCAATCTATCATACGCCTACCTCGGGTGTAGAAAGTTGTGAGATTCGCAGACAAACCATCGCACTTGTATTGTGCGCTCAGACTTGCGGTGTTGGTCAGCTCCGACTTCAAATTGGTGTTGCCCTCGTTCGTCGGACTTTTGTAAAACAATTCCGTGAAAGTAGGAATACGAACAGCACTATTCCACGAAGCATAGAGTAGCCAATGCCTGTTGATTTCGATTTTTGTGTTGACAAACGGCAAAAAACGCACTTTGTCCTCATCATCAAAATTTTTGACCCCACTCACGCCAAGGTTCAAATTCCAGTTTCGGAAAAGCAGATTATGCTGCAGTGTCGCAGACAGTATGTGTCTGTCTTTGTGGCGTTTATAGTATTTTCCGGCGTGTCCGAATATCTCAAGAGAATCGTTCTCCATTGGGATTCCAAGATTCGAGGAATAGATATTTTCATATTTATAGTCGAGTTTGAAAGTGGTTTTTCCACCCCACCAACGGTGGCTGACTTCAGGTTTGAAGTTGAACACGTCCGTTCTGTGGAAATTTTCGCCGAACGATGTGTCGCGCACCAACTGGAAATGGTCATAACTACGAACCCAACTGAAAAGTCCTTTAAACCTCACCGGCGTTTTCGCTTCCAAGCGAGCGGAGGCGAGGACTCTGTTCGTTCCCTCCCATTGGTCGGGGTAAGCAGCAGAGTAAAATGTGTTTGCGCCAAACGACTGCCGGCTGTATCCGCCTTGCCACTCGCACAAGATGCGGGAAGCTTCCGTGCGTCCCAAGTAATAGAACCGCACCTGTTTGAAATCGCCATTATCTACTGCCCCATCGCTTCGGGAAGCCGATGCGTTGATTTTGTGAGACGTCTGCCGTGCGTTGAGATTCATCAGCATATCGCCCTCCACCAGACCGTAAAATCCGGCGACAGCCTGCACGTCAAGTCGGTTCACGGAATCGGGGTCTACAGAGATGTTGAGCGTTCCGGCAGCACCAGTGCCGCCCTCGGCTAATTCGATTTTGGAGATTGCTTCCGAAGAAACGGGGAAATCAGCAGATAGATGTCCTGTTTGCGGAGAGGAGATGTTTACACCGTTAAGTAGTAAGGTTGTTTGGTCGGCAGATGCGCCGCGGATAGAGATGTCTGTTTGCACGCCGAAACCACCGCGCTGCCTGACGTCGATGTTCGGCAAACCTTTTAGCAAATCATTGACGGTTCGCTCGGGGGCAGATTGGACGTCGCACTTCGGAATAACGGCGATGTGCTGACCCTCCTCATTGAGTGTGGTGGTAGAACTATCCGCTAACACCTCAATGTCGTCGAGTGTGTGGTTTTCAAGGAAATCACCTTGGCTCACTTGATGCTGCGCGCTGGCTTTGGCATCGACGTTCGCAATGACCGCGACGCTCAGCACGCATACGTTAATCACCTTGTTGAGCGAGTTGAACGCCGCATACGACGTGTGGGCAAACCGCTTCCACCGCACAGCCATGCAACCGCTTCGGAAAAATTTTTCTTTCATAAATTATAAATTGGTTAATAAAAAGAAACTCCAACCAGACCGTTGTTTACACTGCGGAGAGGTTGAAGTTTTTCGTTTATCTTACTCTAAAGATGGCTACAGAACAAGCACCAAGATTTGCGCCGTAAGGATTCGCAAGAACATCGTCAGCGGATAGACTGTCGCATAAGCGGCAGATTGCGCCTGCACAGTCGCGATAGAATTGGCGTACTCCAACGCAGGAGGGTTAGTAGTTACACCCGAAAGGAACCCGCAGATCTTCAAGTAATTGAACTTCATCAGACGAGCGACAATTGAAATGACTATTGCTGGAATGAACGTGATAGCCACGCCATAGAGCATCCAATTGTAGCCGCCATTTGCGAAAGTCGACGCGAAATTCGTTCCCGACGAGAGTCCGACCGAACCCAGGAAGAGGATGATTCCCAACTCACGCATCAAGGCAGTGGCGCTCGGCGTCATATAGAAATCGATGTTGAACACGCGTCCCTTATGGCCCAAGAACAACGCCACAATGAGCGGACCGCCCGCAAGTCCCAACTTAGCAGAAGCCGGCAATCCTGGAATGGCGAACGGAATAGAACCAACCACCACACCCAAGAAAATGCCAAGGAAGATGGACACCATATTCGGGTGAGCCAACTGCTGGATAGAGTTACCAATCTCCTTTTGGATCTCGGGCAAGAGCGTGCGTTTACCTACCACACGAACCGTATCACCCAACTCGACAGTCGTCGTAGGCGTTGGGAGGATTTCCATACCGGCGCGATAGATACGGGTGATATTCGCCTCGTAACGACGGTGAATACCGATGTTTTCAATGGTTCTGCCTGCCAACTGACGGTTGGTAACCAACACCTCGAACATAGCAAGCGACCCTTCCACCTCTCTCATCAGCCCTGGTTCCAACGGACCGATCGTCTTCTCAAACTTCTTGATACTGCTGCGAGTGCTGACACCGTAGATGACATCTTCTTTCTCCAACAACTCCGTATCGGGGGCAATGACGTACATACCATTGCGAAGCAACCGCGAAATGACAAGGTCGTTCTCAAACAGACCTTTCAAGTCGGCAATCGTGCTGCCAATGAGGTTGTCATTCGTAACGCGGATCTGCACACTTTCCAATTTTCCCTCTTTGTTGCTTTGCAGTGCCTGCGTGTATTGCGTCTCCTCGTCCTTCACCTTGATACGGAAAATGGCACGGATAATCAGCATCGTGCTGATGATGCCAATCACACCAAACGGATAGCCCATCGCATAGGCCATACCAGACTGCTCGATGCCTGCCACATTGTCGCCCAAAGCCTGCTGCGCCGCACCCAGTCCAGGTGTGTTGGTTACCGCACCCGAGAGCAAACCTGCCACGACAGACTTGTCCAGACCCGTGATGAAGTACACCGCCGCAGCAATGCCTACACCCAGTACGATGTAACAAACAGCAAGGATGTTCAGCTTCATTCCGTCATTCTTGAACGAGCCAAGAAACCTCGGACCCACACTAATACCAATAGCATAGACAAAGAGTATAAGCCCGAACTCTTTCACAAAATGCAAAATTCCAGGGTCCAAGGGAGCAGTCCCGAAATAGCCTTTCAAGTGGGAGAGGAACAAACCCATAAACAAGACACCAGCGATGCCAAGGCGAATACCTTTCACCGCAATTTTTCCCAAAAGCAACCCGACAAAAGCGGTGATGCAGAGATACACAAGTATGGATGCCAACTGTGTACCGGAAAAAAGGTTACAAATGAAGTCCATAGAACTTTTGAATGATATATCAGTTTTTTAATTTATCCACATAAACATTTTCCGCGTGCGAAATTACAATATTTCTATGTTCGCGCAATGCTAATACACCGATTTTATGTTATGAAACACACTACCCTGCCACCATAACATCAAAACCGCTGCTCCGCAGGGGCTTGACAATCTGCTCCATCTCTTCCCTACTCACTCGTTGCAAAGTCTGAACCGGCGTGTCGCGGTCTATCGTGTAAACCATAACCTGCTTGGGGCGGGTCCGCTCCACAATCTCATACCACGCTGAGAGTTCTTCCGGAAGCGTATTATCCACCACACGTCCGCCAACCATTCCCCGAAGGAAGATGGTCTGCATAACGAAGTTGCCGTCAAACTGCAACAATTGCTCCGTCAAAGCAGACAAACTATAATGCGCCGGGATGGGTCTGTCTATCAGCCGGACCGTATCTTCCAACCCGCCATCCACTTTCAGAATATTATTGTCCACCCGTCTCAACGCAGCCACAACGCTCGGCAAATGGAGTTGCGTGGCGTTGGACAGCACGCTTACCTTACATTGCGGATAGTATTGATTCCGCAAACGTATCACCTCATCGATAATAGCTGGAAAATCGGGGTGCATAGTAGGCTCGCCGTTGCCCGAAAAAGTGATGCTATCCAAGGGCGAGGCAGACGATTTCAACACAATGAGTTTACGTTCAAGGGCTTCAAGAACGAGTTTTGCATCCTCAAAACGCCCGACAGCCCCACGAGGCGTATCGCCACACTCGCAATAGATGCACTCGAACGTGCAGAATTTTGTGGTAAGAGGCAACAGATTGACACCCAACGAAGTGCCTAAGCGCCGACTGCGGATAGGGCCGACAATAACATCACTGTAAAGATGTGCGGACATACGGATTAATTATCTGTTAGACAAATCATCATAAAGTTTCTGTAGGTAGGCCTTGCCATAATCTACTGTCTCCTCTTTAGTGGTGCGGATAATGCGGTTGCCGTCGCAATCGTAAAGGGCGGTGTCTTGCCGCTGAATGATTCCAAAGCCATTGTTGTAGGAGAAATATGCGTAGTTAGGATAATTATCATTTAGGATGTCTCGACTGAAAACGAACGCCCCGCTATCCAACCCCACTTGATTCAAGAGTGTGGCTGCCAAATCTATTTGCCCACAAGTCTTCGTACAGGTTTTCACCTGCGACGTGTCGACTGCACCACCCAACCAAATCATCGGTATGCGATAGCGGTATGGCTCAGCATTTGAAAGATTGTCGGGATATCGGAAAGCGTGGTCGGGAAGGAGTATGATGACTGAATTCTTCCAAACATCCAATTTTTTGTAATGTTCGATGAAGTCGCCAATGCAACTATCCGCATAATGCACAGAGTTGAGGTACGGATGCTCGTGGGTATGCGAAGGGACGTCGAACGGCTCATGGCTGTTGAGGGTCAAAATGGTCTTGAAGAATGGTTGTCGCCCCTGCGAAAGGTCGGTTTGGAGGTCTGATTTCACACGTTGAAACAAGACATGGTCATACGCTCCCCACTTGGTCGACATATCCCCTCTGCCGAAATCTTGTTCGTTTACGATAGTCTGATAGCCCGCCGTAACAAGGAAAGAGTGCAGATTAGTGAAATTGTCGTCGCCCCCATAATAGAAAGCTGTGTGATACCCAGCAGTGCGAAAATTCTGCGTGATGATCGGGGTATTCTGCGTTTTGCTCGGATATTTCATCAACGAGGTTGTCGGCTGGGCAGGATAGCCGCTAAGAATAGCCACCAGTCCTCTGTCTGTACGGAAACTGCTCGCAAAGAAATTGGAGAAAAGCAACCCTTCCGCCGCGTATTTGCTCAGATTTGGGGCAACGTCTGGAACTCCACCCAACGCTTCCACCACATTGGAGCCGATGCCCTCCATCACAATCAACACAACATTCGGTCTACCATCTTTAACCACCTGCGTGTGCTTACTCGCTGTTTCAGAATGATTTAACTGACCGACAAGGCGAGTCGCCCTTTCATCGTCCATAAAACGGTATTGCGACTTAAAGTCGGACTCCCGAGTAAGGGAATTGATGAAATTCCACGTCGGATTGACGGCAGCGTGATTAACGAAGGTTGACTGACTGAAATAGGCATATCCGACATTCATCGTCGACACACTGACTCCTCCCCTTATGGCAACGAAAAGCAGTCCGCCCAAAATCAGCAAAGGAACGGCACAGATGAAATTCTGTCCATCAGAAAGTTCAATTTTTTTGAATATAAACCGATAGATCTTGTAACACACATAGAAATAGATGGCGACAAGTAGCAATGCGGCGACGCACTCGCCCAGTGTCGCACTCGCCATAGCATCCTTAGGTGTCTTCAAATAGAAGAGAGGCGTAGAATCAATTCTGAACCCCCAATACTGATAGAGGAACAAATCCGCAACGAAGAGAACCGACAGCAAAGCGAACATGACATAGGTGTAGGCACCAACAATGCGTTTCACCCATTGCGACTTAGGAAGGAAACAAGCCACAAGAACCAGCAGCAAAGGCAAAACAGTGAAATAGCCTGCGGTGGAAAGGTCCATCGTGAACCCATGCGGAATCGTGGCTGCCAATTCCGAAAATGGTTCTTTGGCAGACTCCGAATATTGGAACAGCAAGAAAATCGGTTTCTGCGCAACAAAGGTGATAACCCAGAAGGCAAAGTACGACAAGATGAAAACCAATTTTTCCTTCAGAGATGTAAGCCTCGCCATTTCCTCGTTTTTTATTGGTTAAACCGTCGCTCTTGCAAAATCAAAATCGCCTCATCGCGAATAACGTCAGGCAATGCAATTTCTCTGATTTGCAGGCTTTTCAGCCATCCATTCACATCATATTCCTTTAAGGTGGAAAAGACATCCTCAAACTCGGCGATCTCCTCCTCCGTGTAGGAAGATGGTTCCCTGTGCCTAAACCGATCCAACTCCTCGTCATCATAATACTCTGCCTTCAAGCGCGTGTTGATGAGCGTTTCTCGCTCGCACACGGCATGCTGACCGCAGCACTCGCCATTGGCGATTGCCTTTTGCCGAGCAGCCTCCGCCTCCTCTTGGGTGGCATACGTTTTCAGCTTCCGCTGAGGCTGGGACGACTTGTCCGCAGACGTTGATTCAGCAGAAGCTGCTTTTCTTCTTCGCAAATTGACATAAAGGAGATAGCCAAAAAGAAGGACTAAAAATATGATTAACAGAATAATCGTGCGCATCGTTTTTCTGAAGTTACACCTATATTAGACAAAGGGTAGGCAATCCACCAACTTCATACTATTCGAACCCTTTACAAGAATCAAACAATTTTCAATCGGGGATTTCGCCAAATAATGATTAAGCAACGCCACGTTGTCAAATTTCATTGCCTTGGGACAAGCGGTCTTTGCAAAATTCTCACCCACGAGAATAATTTCATCAAGGTTTGACACATTCAGTTTGTCAGCGACCTTCTGATGTTCTAGTTCACTTTCCGCACCCAACTCCTTCATATCGCCAAGAATAACGACCTTTCTTCCGTGATGAATGTGGAGAAAGTTATCCAGCGAAGCGTTCATACTCGTAGGATTGGCGTTGTAGGCATCAATGATGAGTTCGTTCTTCTCCGTCTTTTTGAATTGAGAACGATTATTGGTTGGCGTATACATTTCAATCGCCGAAACGATAGCATCCTCATCCACACCGAAATGCAAACCGATAGCAATGGCAGCAAGAACATTCTCGAAGTTATACCGCCCAATGAGTTGCGTGCGGATTTCCCGACCTTTCCAACGAATAACCAAATATGGATCGGACGAGATGATCTCCGCCTCAGCACCCGACCCCATTCCGTAAGTAATCGTCGGAAGTGAGCGGTTGGCAGCCTCTCGTGTCAATATCTCATTTGCTTGATTGACGAATGCCGTGCCTCCTGATGCTTTCAAAAAATCGTAGAGTTCGCATTTTGTACGGACAACACCCTCGAACGAGCCAAAACCAGCAATGTGCGCCTTGCCCACATTGGTGATAACGCCGAAATCTGGCTCGGCAATGTTTGCAAGCGTCTTAATCTCCCCTGGATGGTTCGCCCCCATTTCCACGATAGCCACCTTATGTTCCCTATTGAGTTGAAGTAGGGTCATAGGCACGCCAATATGGTTGTTGAGGTTCCCTTGCGTGTAGAGCAAGTTGAATTTTTGTTTTAGCACAGCAGCGGTAAGTTCCTTCGTGGTGGTTTTTCCATTCGTACCCGTAACCCCGATGATGGTTGTGCCAAGCGTCTCCCTATGTTTGCGAGCCAACTGCTGCAAGGTCTTCAACGAATCCTCCACCAAAAAAATACGCTTATTGTCGGCAATGCCTGGCTCATCAACAATTGCGTATGCACAACCCTTTTCAAGGGTTTCCCTTGCGAAAAGATTTCCATTGAATTTTTCGCCTTTCAAAGCGAAGAAAATGGAGTCGGCTGGACAGTTCCGACTGTCCGTGGTTACAACTGGATGTTGAGAAAAAAGATCATAAAGGCGATCCAATCCGATGATGCTATCCATTTCGTCCATAATTAAACCAGAATCATTCATTAGAATAACGATGCGAAATTAAAAACAAAACGCGAGAATAGAAAAAGAGAAAGCCCCTCGTTGAAGGGGCTTTCTCTTTTTCGGTATGTTCACATTATCTTACATCGCCGTCCTCTGCACCTACCTTACTCATTGCGCAACGGAATCCGATATCGCTTCTAGACTCTGTCTGCTCCAAGTAACGTCTTTGACCTGGGTTCAACCAGTATGCGCGGTCTTTCCAACCACCGCCTTTGTAGACACGGGTAGTATTAGACACCTTAGAGGTAAGCATACCCTCGGCGTCGTTATCTGGGTCATACAACTTCTTGGTAGAGATTGAAGGGTCTGCAACGACCTTCCACTGAGAGCGGTCCAATGCGCTGGAAGCGTCACCATCTCGGTAGTTTCTTACGTCATACTTCACGTATTTCTCCATCTCTGTATCCTTAGACACTGGATAGTCGAACACTACGCGACCCAAACTATCAATCTTAGGAACTTTGACATTCTGTCCGTCAATAGTGCTTTCCTCTTTAACTGGCGATTTGTACTCATTACCACGGAATGGGTTGTACTCTTGAACATCGTCGCTCGACAATGTACGGTAAACATCCAAAACCCACTCGTTTACGTTACCTGCCATACAGTACAAACCAAACTCATTTGGCCAGAAAGCATCCACTGGGGCGGTGATTGTAGAGTGGTCATTCAACTTGCCACCCATACCCATCATATCACCACGTCCACGAACGAAGTTGGCGTACATTTCACCTTTAACCTTCTTGGAAGGGTTACGCATCTGGTGGCCGTACCAAGGATAAATCTTCTTCTCCTCGTAGTTCTCCTCACCCTCGATGGCTTTTGTTCCGTATGCGGCGTACTCCCACTCAGCCTCGGTTGGGAGGCGGAACTTAGGGAAGAGAATACCGTCAGACATATTCACCTTTCTTGCATTTCCGTAAACATCCGTTACAGGTTTTTTACCCTCGGTTGGCTTATAGTCGCTCTTCCAAAGATACTTGTTCGTATTGAACACCTGGTTTTGTGCGATGTCGTTTCCGTCAGTGTTTCCTTTCAAAGCCTGGAAATCAGCGTATTGGATAACACCAGCACTTGCCATTCTCATCTCGTTCACACGGTCGGTACGCCACTCGGCGAAGTCAACGCATTGCTCCCAAGAAACACCCACAACCGGATACCAGTTATAAGCAACGTGCGTGAAGTAGAAATCCAAATATGGCTCGTTGTATGCCAACTCCTCACGCCAAACCAAAGTGTCTGGGTATGCCTTCTCAACAAATTCAGGATTGTTGTGGAACACGTTAGACATCCAGTGCAAGTACTCACGCCAGTTCACGTTACTAACCTCGTACTGGTCCATATAGAAGGAAGCCACCGTCACTCTTCTCGGAATGTTATTCCAATCGCCAATGACATCCTCAATAACACGTCCTTGCGTGAACGTACCACCTTCCACGAATGCCATTCCCGGAGGAGTTTCCTGCTCATAATCATTAACGACTTGGAAACCACCGTTCTCCTTGTCGTTATATTTCCAACCTGTGACGTTCGATGAAGTGGAATCCTTCAACTTCTTCTCTCCACAAGAGGAAAAAGCAATCCCCACAATCATCAAAGCCAACGCCGTTTTCAATAAACCTACGTGTCTCATAGTTCTTTTCTTAGTTTATAAGATAATGTTTTTGTTTCTTGTTTAACATGGTGAACCCACAGTCTTTTTCGCTTTTATAACTACGGATTCCGCTTGTTATTGCGCTAAAACCAAAGAAAAACACACCACACCGAGTGCGGCGGATTTTTCAGTATCTTAGTGTAGTGGACAAAGATATATATTTTCTATCTTTGCAAAAAAGATTTCCGTCATATTTTTCACTTTTTTTAATATTCAGCCTCCAAGGCGCGTTCTAATATGGTTAACAGATTTCTTGAAATTCTCAATGTACCACCACATTACCCTGTCATTATGGGGATTGTGAATGTTACGCCCGACTCGTTTTTTTCGGAGTCGAGATGCGCCTCAAAGGATTTGCTTATTAATAAGGTGCAGAGTCATCTGACGGAGGGTGCGGACATCATCGATATCGGCGCATGCTCCACCCGACCAGGGTCGGCGGCCGTGTCCGAAGAGGAGGAGCTCCGCAGACTGCTGCCCGCTTTGGAGGTTATCCGCAAAGAGTTTCCAGAGGTTCCGCTATCGGTGGATACATTTCGCGGTAAAGTCGCCGCACGCGCCATCAAAGACTTCAAGGTGGCGGTAATCAATGATGTCTATGCCTTTGACCGGGACGAATCAATGTTGGACGCTTTGGCCGAGTTGCGCGCCCCATACGTGCTGATGCACTACGGCGAAGTGGCAGAATCGGCTGACGTGGTCGGCGAAGTCCGCCGTTTTTTCAAAGAAAAAATTGAAATTCTGAAATCTAAGGGTGTAAACGACATCATCATAGACCCCGGCTATGGTTTTGGGAAGACGATGAAGCAGAATTTCCACCTCCTCGCCCACCAGTCGGAGTTGAACGACTTGGGCTGCCCTATCCTCGCCGGACTGTCGCGCAAGCGGATGGTGTGGCAAACGCTCCACTGCACACCCGAAGAGGCTCTGAACGGCACTACTGTGCTGAACACCATTGCACTGCGTCAAGGCGCATCCATCCTGCGCGTGCATGATGTGCAACCAGCGGTGGAGGCTATCCGTCTTTGCCATCTATGCGAATGATAAAAATTCATATACATATATAATATAGTATGCGTTTTGAGATTCGATTTACCGATGTGATCGACATCGTACTGGTCGCCATCCTATTGTACCAGGTACACAGGATGTTGCGTAACTCGTCGGCACACCGCGTGTTTTTCGGTATTCTGATTTTTGTGCTGGCGTGGTTGGTGGTCAACTTCGTGTTTGAGATGCAACTGCTTGGCAGCCTGATGAACCAGATTGTCAACGTGGGTGCGATTGCGCTGATCGTCCTTTTTCAGGATGAAATCCGTGGATTTCTGTCGATGTTGGGGTCTAAAGAAAATTTCCTGCTACGGTTCTTGGGCAGATTTTTCTCGTCCAACGGTGTGAAAATGGCAGAATCAACAATTATGCAAATCGTCATCGCATGCAAAAATATGGCGAAAAACAAAGTCGGCGCACTGATTGTGCTGAAACGGAACGATGACTTGAAAAGTGTGGAGGTGTCTGGCGAACTACTAAATGCAGTGATCAGTTCCCGACTGATGGAAAACATCTTCTTCAAAAACTCACCCCTGCACGATGGTGCCATGGTGATTGCGGATGGGCAGATTGTCTGTGCCGGCTGCATCCTACCAGTGTCGCACAGCGTTTCCATCCCCAAAGAATGCGGACTGAGACACCGCGCCGCCTTAGGCATCTCCGAAAAAAGCGATGCCTTGGTGGTAATTGTTTCCGAAGAAACAGGCAACATCTCCGTCGCAAAAAGAGGACACTTGACGGTAAACATCACGCCCAAGGAATTGGAGTCGTTCCTCTCCAACGGTGAAACGAATGTTCCCGTTAAATCCAATGAGTAAAGGCACGGCGAAAAACGAGTATGAACTGAACAAAAAAACAATGCAGATGGAAAATAACACAGCAACCGAAGAAACAATGATAAAAGTGGAGAGCGTTTCCAAATCATTCGGCAGTCTGAAAGTGTTAGACGGCGTGTCGCTCTCTATCTCGCGAGGCGAGTTCGTCTCCATCGTGGGCCAGAGCGGAGCCGGCAAAACGACGCTTCTGCAAATCATCGGGACACTCGACAAACCAGACAGTGGCTCGGTGCAAATCCATGGTAGATCCGTCTTCGGGCTGAGCGAGAAAGAGCTCTCTGCGTTCCGCAACCAACACATCGGCTTTGTCTTCCAATTCCACCAACTCTTACCAGAGTTCACCGCCTTGGAGAATGTGAAACTGCCGGCACTCATCGCCGGGAGAACCGACACAGAAGCCCGCCAACGAGCCTCCGAATTATTGGACTACTTAGGCATGACCCCCCGCGCCGACCACAAACCCAATGAACTGTCGGGCGGCGAACGCCAACGAATAGCCGTAGCAAGAGCCTTGGTGAACCACCCCGACGTGCTATTAGCTGACGAGCCTTCTGGCAGCCTCGACTCAAAAAACAAGCAGGAACTGCAACGACTTTTCACCCAACTACGCGACGAACTGCACCAAACATTGGTGGTGGTAACCCACGACTCTGATATGGCAGCAGTTTCCGACAGAGTGCTAAAAATGCAAGACGGAAGAATTATCTAACTGAATATCAAATAAATAAAATATTCCAATCCAAAATCTATCCCAAAAGATAAATATTCTGGTAATATTTTTTTGTCATTGTTTGCAAAACTAAAACTAAATGCATTTACATTTGCGGAAAGGTTCTTTGCAAGGCGACATCGCCACAAAGACCGAAAACAGGACATTCCTGACTAACGTCGGATTTTCTTTGCAAGAAAAACTTGCCGATTTCATCGGATTGTTCTATCCTTGCTTTTGCGTTGGATGCGGCACGCCGCTCCGCCGCGGGGAAACAGACTTGTGCTTGACATGCCTGATGAATCTGCCGGCTATCCCAACGGAAACAATGCGGACTGGCGCACTCAAAGAGCATGTCCGCGGACTTGTAGAGATAGAAAGCGCAACCTCGTTCCTTGCGTATGGAAAAGAAGGTATCGTGCAGCATATTCTGCAAGAAATCAAGTACAAGGGGAACAAGGAATTAGGCAGACGGCTGGGCAGAATGTTCGGCGCAAAACTGCAAGGAGCATGCCTTGACGGCGTAGATGCACTACTGCCCGTTCCGCTGCACCCTAACAAGCAGAAACTCAGAGGCTACAACCAAAGTGAGTGGATTGCAAAAGGAATGTCGGAAGCGTTGGGCATACCCGTATGGACGGATGTGTTAGAGCGAAAGGTGGAAAACACCACCCAAACCAAGAAAGGCGCATTCGAACGCTGGGAAAACGTGAAAGGCATCTTCGGCGTGACGGACGCCACCCGACTAAACGGGAAACACGTGGTTGTGGTTGACGATGTGCTGACCACAGGAGCGACCATCGAAGCCTGCATTCTTCCAATGGCGGAGGCTGAAAACGTGAAAGTGAGCATCGCCACGCTGGCAGTGGTCTACTAAGCAAGCCGCACCCAAACCTACTTGGTTACGCTGCGGAAAAAAAGAGTTTAAACTAAAATTTTGTATAATCTATAACTAATTAAAAATCAAAAGAAAATGAAGAAGTTCAAATTCATGGCATACCTCTTGATGATGGTATCCGCACTGTGCCTTGGTTTCGCATCTTGTGGCGACGACGATGATAAATCATCAGACACTACATACAATGAAACCGCAGTAAAAAATGGAGAAGCGTTCTACACCGCATACGAAGCGGCCGAAACCACAGAGGCAAAATCGGTGGTCGCAGCACAGTATGTGTTGACATACATCGCCAACAAGGATTCTGAAAACTACGCAGCAAGCTTTTGGGTTGGCGTTGCCGCTCAAAAATACGGCTACACCGACAACTTGGACAAAGCCGCTGAGCACGTTGACGAGTTGGATGAACTCAAGAATATGTTTGAAAGCGTTCAAAGCGGGGATGACGCTAAACAGACTGCTAGCGAACTTGCTGTCAAACTCTTGGAGAAATACATTTCCAAAAACTCTTAATTTTAGACGATAAACTCCGTCCATATCGGAGATTTTTTGGGTTAAACATTTGTTGAAAAGTCCTCGGATTGTTCCGAGGGCTTTTTTTACGGCAGATTGAAGCAATTTGACAAGAAAATAGTAACTTTCGGACCCGAAAATCCGACCATAACCCGATGATTGACCAGCAGACTGTAGACCGAATTTTTGATGCGGCGGACATTGTTTCCGTCGTTTCCGACTACGTGTCGCTGAAACGCCGCGGCGCAAACTATTGGGGGACTTGCCCGTTCCACGACGAGAAGACTCCCTCGTTCAGCGTCTCGCCGGCAAAAAACATCTACAAATGTTTCGGTTGCGGCAAGGGCGGCAACTCTGCCAACTTCATTATGGGGGTCGAGAACCTCTCCTACTACGAGGCGTTGAAGTTCCTTGCCAAGAAATTCCACATCGAAATCAAAGAAAAAGAACTCTCGGACGAGGAAAAACAACAACAAAACGAACGAGAATCTCTTTTGTCTTTGACAGACTGGGTGCATAAGCACTTCATCGCCAACCTGCACGACACCGACGAGGGGCGGGCCGTCGGTATGTCCTACTTCGCCCACCGAGGATTCCGCGAAGACATCATCAAGAAATTCCAGTTGGGCTATGCGATAGACGCACGCGACCACTACACCAACGAAGCACTGAAAGCCGGCTACAAACTTGATTTTCTTGAGAAAACGGGACTCACCATCGTCAAGGAAAACGGCTACAAAATAGACCGATTCCACGGACGCGTCATCTTCCCCATACACTCCATCTCTGGACGTGTCATCGCCTTTGGCGGAAGGGCGATAAAGAAAGACGAACTCGCCAAATACCAAAACTCGCCCGAGTCTGACATCTACCACAAAAGCAACGTGCTTTACGGACTCTACTTTGCCAAGTCCGCCATCACGAAGAAAAAGAAATGCTACATCGTAGAGGGATACGCCGACGTCGTGTCGATGGTGCAAGCCGGCGTGGAAAACATCGTCGCACCCTGCGGAACCGCCCTAACCGTACAGCAGATCCAAATACTGCGGAGAATCCTCCCCTCCGCCGACTCCGAACGCTCTGAAGACAAAAACGTAACACTCCTCTACGACGGCGACGCCGCCGGAATGCACGCCGCCCTCAAAAACGGAAAACTGCTGTTAGAGGAAGGGCTCAACGTAAAAGTGGTGGTGTTGCCCGAGCCGGAAGACCCCGACTCATTCGCACAGAACCACGAATCTTCGGAAGTGATTCGATACCTTGAAGAGAACGAGCAGGACTACATCTCCTTCAAAATACGCCACTACTGGAAAGAGGCGCAGAGCGACCCCATGAAAATGTCGCAACTGATTGAAGACGTAGCAAGCACCATTGAAGTGATTCCCGACGAGGTGAAACGCTCCATCTACGCAAAAATGGCGAGCAACACGTTGGGCGTCACCGAAAAAGTTCTCTACTCGCGCATCAACGCCATCAACCGAAAAAAAGTGGAAGAGTCGCAAGGGCCAACCTTGGCAGACGAAATTTCACAAGCGCAATCCGTGCCGCCACCCGAAGCAGTAGAACCTATATCATCCGTCTCTACCCTTAAAGACGCTATGGAACGCGACATAGTGCGCTGCATCGTCCGCTACGGCAATCTGCCCTTCGGCGAAGACACCGACGAGGAGAAAGCAACCTCCGTAGTGGAGTACATCACAGAGGATCTGCAAATAGTTATGGAAGACCTGCAAATGGCGGAATATCCCATCTCCAACCACATATACCGCTCAATGTTAGAAGATTATGCGGGAAAATTTCAGGAAACAGGAATTTCTCCAGAAAACTTCTTCAAAAGAAACGTCAACCCCGACTATGTGCGTGTGGCAATGGAACTATCAGTAGACACCTACCCACTGAGCAAGATGTTCGACAAAGACAAAGCCAGCCGAGTGCAAGGCAAACCCATCGTCACAGACAGCGTGGATGCCTATATGAAAGAGGTATTATACGCCATCTACAATTTGAAAAGCCATTGTATACAATATGAAATTGAAAAACGGATGAAGAAAATCCAAACGCAAACAGGAGAAATAGGGAAACTATTGGAAGAGATAAAAGACTTGAAAGACTGCCAAAAACAATTCGACAAAATGTTAGGAGAAAGGCATATACTGCCCTAAAAATCATTTCCTACGGTTAATGTAACGCGTTGGAATCCAAGCAATCACCAATCCAACCAATAAAACAGAACCAAGGATAAGCGCAATATCCGCCCACTCAACACAAACCGGATAGGCTTTAAGCAAAAGCGTGTCCGCCGCCTCGTCTCCCCCCAACTTTATCAAACCGAAATGCTGCTGCAAAAGACAAAGCACAAGTCCTATGGCAGTGCCAGACACCGCACCAATCACGCTGATGAGCCACCCCTCGAGCAGGAAAACCCGTCGGATAAAACCCGTCGTCGCCCCAAGGTTGAACAATGTTTTGATGTCCTCCCCCTTCTCCAAAATCAGCATCGTGAGTGAGCCAATGATATTCACAGCAGCGACCACCAAGATGAAAAACAGAATCAGAAACGTGATCCACTTCTCCACCTTCATCATTTTGTAAAAATCGGCGTGCTGCTCCTCTTTGTTCTGAACCTTGAATTTGTCGCCGACAATCGCCGCAACCTCCGCCTTCGCCGCCTCAACATCACCTTCAACCTTCAATTCGACGGACGAAACGACTTCGCCATAATTGAACAATTCCCTCGCATACCGCAACGGAAGGAAAGCATATTTGCTATCAATCTCCAACTGATGCGTGGCATAAATTCCACCCACATAAACATACTGCGTATTGAACGAGTTATCTGGCTTTGCGACATTCACCTTGGTGGCATACTTCGGTGCATAGAAAGCAACCGGAGCAAATCCCTTCGCCGCATCAATCTGCGAGGCGAGGGCTGCACCGAGGATCGTATAGACCGCCTCCCCGTCTTCAGTTTCAAAACGTCCCGCCTCCATAATGGAGCGTGTGTCCACCATGCTCGTATAATCCGAAGAAATGCCCTTTACGGTTACGAATGATTGCTTCCCATTGCCCCTCACTAACGCATCCTCCTCCAAGACCTCGCTCGCCACAGCCACACACGACAGACCGGCTATCTTCGGCATGACCTCCGACGGAGCGAACGTCTTCCCCTCGCAAAGCGTGATTTTCAAATCAGGATCAAAAGTGGAAACGATGCCCGTAATGAGCGTCTGAAAGCCATTGTAAACCGACAATGTGCAGACCAGAGCGACTGTAGCCACACACACACCACCCGCACAAATCATCGAGATGATGTTGATGATGTTGTGGCTTTTCTTCGAGAAAAGATACCGTAACGCTATGAAAAGCTGGGTCTTCATCGTGCCGCCGCGCCATTAATGAAATTACTGCTTTTGGTCGAGGCCAAGCAACTTGTCTATTTTCTCAAGATAGTCCAACGAGTCGTCCAAGAAGAACGTCAACTCTGGCACCTGACGCAACTGGTAGCGGGTGCGCTGCGAAAGGTCGAACCGGATAGACTTCGCACTGCTCTTTATCATCTCCATCATCTCCTCCTGCTTATCGTTAGGGAAGATGCTGAGGCGCACACGGGCAATGCTGAGGTCGGTCGACACAGACACCGAGGTTACGGAAATCAGCACTCCACCGTGCGACTTCGTGAATTTCTGAAAAATGTCGCTCAGCTCCTTCTGGACCAAACGGTCTATTTTACTTTTCCTTGTGGATTCCATACGCTTGTTTCTTGCTAAATTTTTTAACTTTGCAAAGTTAGCATTTATAAGGGAAGTTCGGCATTTTGCCACGCACTTCGTAACCTTTTGTTTGCGACTGACGACTCACAAAACCTGTTTTTTGATGAAACCAGATGTGAAATACGACATTGCACTGTCAATGGTGAAAGGCATCGGCTCAGTTCTGAACCGCCGCTTGGTTGCCGCTTTCGGCTCGCCCGAAGCAGTTTTCAAAGCCTCTGTAAGAGAGTTGGAACGCATCCAAGGATTGGGGGAAACACTCGCCGCACAGATCAAAGAAGACGGACTGATTGCGAGAGCCGAACAAGAAATCGCCTTTTTGGAGAAAGCCGGGGGCGACGTGGTATGCCTCGACGATGAGAATTACCCCAAACGCCTTCGAGAATGTGAAGACGCTCCTCTACTTTTTTACAAGAAAGGCAAAATGACGTTAGAGTCGCCCCACTGCATCGGCATCGTAGGCACCCGTAAAATGACGCAATACGGCAAATCTATGATTAGCCGAGTATTGGAAGACCTTTCGCAAAAAGTTCAAGATTGTCTGATTGTCAGTGGATTAGCCTACGGAGTGGATGGTATGGCTCACCGCACGGCACTCGACCTCGGACTGCAAACCATCGGTGTCGTAGGACACGGGTTAGATATGATCTACCCCGCCGCGCACCGCTCACTTGCCGAGCGCATGTTAGAAAACGGCGGACTGCTGACAGAGTTCCACTCGCACTGCAAAGTAGACCGCAAAAACTTCGTTTCGCGCAACCGCATCATCGCCGGTTTGTGCGATGTGGTGTGGGTCGTCGAATCAGGCGAAAAAGGCGGCGCACTGCTCACTGCCGACTTTGCCGACTCCTACAACCGCGACGTCTGCGCCACTCCAGGGCGGGTGGGCGACTATTACTCCTTAGGCTGCAACAACCTCATAAAAACGAACAAGGCAACCTGGGTGGACTGCGCCGACGACATCGTGCAACTGATGAATTGGGACAAGAAAGAGCCGAAGAAACAACCCATCCAACTATCCCTATTTATGGAACTCAGCGAAAATGAACGCTTAGTGGTGCAAGCACTTGAAATAGACGGAAAAATGCAACTGAACACATTAGCAAGAAAACTACAAATGTCCATCGGCGCCCTCTCGCCACTCCTCTTTGAAATGGAAATGAAAGACCTTCTCACATCCTACCCTGGCAGCGTCTACGAACTGAAACGATGAAAAACTTTGCATTGAATCGAATGGGGCAATACCTTTGAAGAAAATTGCAGACAAATGAAGAAACACGCGCTTTACGCCGCTGGCGCTGCACTACTATGCGGATGCGCCACACATCAACCAGAGTCCATCACCTTCCGTGATGGAAGGAATTACTTTGTACGCAATGACGTAGAGGTGATTCCGCTGATAATAGACAACGAAGCAGAACGCGACAGCGTATTGGGCACAGCACCCGTTATGGGCGACGGTGGGCTGCCCACAGAAATCGACTTCACACAGGAAGCCCTCATCAACATCGCACTGCCCGAAACCAACTGTCCGACAGAAATCAAAATCGAAAAAGTGGAACGAACCGCTGACTCACTGGTAGTGTCGTTCAAAGCCATACGCAGCCAAGAGGCATCCTACACAATGCTACCGTACGCAATGGCCATCGTCCGGAAAGACGCCATCAGCGGAACAAAAGGAGTAAAGGTGGTGGAGGTGAAGTAAAGTCCAACGCTCACGGATGCATCCTTCCCCACGGCTCACCCGAATCATCTTCATAATCGCCGACAAACTCGTAATACTGGATGTTGACATCTTCTCCATTCTCCAATTTCGCCTTCACCTCTTGCAGTACGTCTATCTGATATTGAATATCTTCCAATTTTCTTTTAATTTCCGCTGCCGTTTGCTCCTCCTCTTCTCTTTTTTCACAAACCTTGCAGTCGCAGAAACACCCCATAAAAAGAGCGTTCCAATACGATAATTTCAAGGGTTCCGTCCCTTTCATTTGTGGGCAATCCGCATAGATATGCCGGTCGTCGCCACACTCCGAAACAAAAGAATCACTACTAATCCAGGAGAAGAAACCTAACACCAAAAACAGAAAAGCAGAGCATACACTCAAACTCCAGAATTTTTCTTCCGTGTTTGAACCCCTATGCACAAAACAGATAATTCCAACGATAATCGATGCGGTAAAGACTATCACGCCCTCACCCATAAACAGCGGAGAAAACCAGAGATACCTCCCCACAACAAACAACAACGCCCCTGCAAGAGCAACGCACAAACATTTTATGTAATCCTTCATAACAACAAGCCAATGTTTCCGCCGCCAAGGTACAAAAAAAGCCCCACAAAAGTGGAGCTTCCTTTTAAATCTTAAAGAACGATTAAGCCAACTTGTTGATGTGACGAGCCAACTTAGACTTCAAGTTAGAAGCCTTGTTCTTGTGGATAACATTCTTCTTTGCCAATCTATCCAACATAGAAGACACTTTTGGAAGAGCTGCCTCTGCCTCTTTCTTGTCAGTGAGTGCGCGCAAGTCGCGAACTGCATGACGAGTAGTTTTTGCATAATATCTATTTTGCAGTCTTCTCTTTTCAGTTTGTCTGATTCTCTTAACTGATGATTTGTGATTTGCCATCTCTTTATTTCTTTTCTTTTATTTCGTAGCCTCTAGGGGAATCGAACCCCTCTTTAGAGAATGAAAATCTCTTGTCCTAACCGATAGACGAAGAGGCCGCCGGACAATCTCCGATTTCCGCATTACTGCTTCCGTCTTACAATTGCGGTGCAAAGGTATCAAATAATTCCTTTCCCGCAAAGAAAAACAGATTATTTTTTTTCACTCTGCTCACGCGACTTTTCACCGAGGTAGCCGCCGTGGTGTCTCTTCGCATATTCCTCGTTGGTGAATTTAATGCGTTTCATCACGCCCACCACCAAAATATCGCCTATCACAGTCATCACCGTAGTGGAAGTGGTTGGGGTCAAGCCCAATGCGCAGACTTCCTTTGGATTGCCCGTGTAGAGCATCACATCGGCAGAGTTTGCCAGCAAACTGTCCGCATTGCCGCAAATCACAACGAAACGGATGTCCGCATAAAGTCCGCGCGCCAACGTTACCAATTTGACAATCTCATTGGTTTTTCCAGAGTTGGAAATGAGCAGCATCACATCGTTGGGCTGCAGCATACCTAAATCGCCGTGCTGCGCCTCGCTCGGATGCAAAAATACAGACGGTGTGCCTGTCGAACTGAACGTCGTGGCGATGTTGAGTGCGATTTGGCCCGCCTTTCCCATTCCACTGGTTACCAGTTTCCCTTTCTTTTCATGCACCTGCTCCACAATCAAATCCACCGCTTTCTCAAACTGGTCGGTAACAGGGATGTTCAGCACTGCCTCAGCTTCGTGCTTCAATATGCTTTTAATATCTTCTGTCATATCCATAGTATATTGTTTTTCAAATAGATTCAATCACTCTACTGTAACGCTCTTCGCCAAATTACGCGGCATATCCACGTTCAAACCCTTGTAGACTGCCACATAATAGGAAAGGAGCTGCAGCGGCAGGACGGTGAGCAGTGGGACAAGTGCGTTGAGCGTCTCGGGAATTTCAATCACATCGTCGGCGATGGATTTCACCAACTCGTCGCCCTCAGTAACAATGGCGAGGATGCGTCCGTTGCGCGACTTCACCTCCTGCATATTACTGATGATTTTTTGGTAGAGTTTGTGATGGGTCGCAATGAAAATGATTGGCATCGCATGATCTACCAAAGCGATGGGACCGTGCTTCATCTCGGCTGCGGGGTAGCCTTCGGCGTGTATGTAACTGATTTCCTTCAACTTCAATGCACCCTCAAGTGCCACGGGGTAGTTGAACCCACGCCCCAAGTAGAGAAAATTCGTCGCATAGGTGAATGTCTTTGCCAAATCCTCCACCTTTGAAGAATTTTTAAGCACCGTCTGCATCTTCGCCGGGATCTGCGACATCTCGCGTATCGTTTCGTGGTAAACCTCGTCGGATACCTCGCCCACTTCGTGTCCCAACGCCAAGGCTAACAGTTCAAGCACCATCACCTGACCCGTGAAAGCCTTCGTACTCGCCACACCGATCTCCGGACCAACGTGAATGTAGACTCCCGTGTCCGTTTCTCTTGCGATTGACGACCCGACGGCATTGACGATGCCGAAAATCAGCGCGCCCGACGCTTTCGCCAACTTAATGGCAGCGAGCGTGTCTGCCGTTTCGCCGCTCTGGCTGATGGCTATCACTACATCGTCTTTGTCTATCACCGGCGCGCCGTAGCGAAACTCGCTGGCATACTCCACGCTTACGCGCTTACGACACATTCGTTCAATCAACTGTTTGCCAATCAAACCGGCGTGCCAACTTGTGCCGCACGCCACGATGATGATATGCTTGGCGTTCACCAAACGCTCCCGATGCTCGCGCAAGGCGGAAAGCACGATGCGGTTATTCTCCGGATGTTCCTTATCCACTAACAAACGCCCGCTCATGCAGTCGCGCAAGCAGTTGGGTTGGTCGTGAATCTCTTTGAGCATATAGTGCGCGTATCCGCCCTTGCTCAGTTTGGAGATGTCGAGATCCACCTTTTTTATATCATAATTGCACGCTGCATGGTCTAAATTGATGATTTTCATCTCCTCGTCCACGCAGATGTCGGCAATCTGTCCGTCGTTCAAATAAACCACCTTGTCGGTATGCTCCACGAAGGGGGAGGCGTCGCTGGCAATGTAGTAGTCGCGGCACCCCTCGCCAATGCCCACCACAAGCGGACTCGACTGGCGCGCTGCCACGATATGCTTCGGGTTCGACTTCTCCAACACGGCAATGGCGTATGCGCCAACCACATCGTTAAGAGCCTGGCACACAGCCGACACAAGGTCTTTGCCGTTGCGTTGGTAGTAGGAGTCGATCAACTGCACCAGCACCTCAGTGTCTGTGCTGCTGACGAACTTGTAGCCTTTCTGCTCCAACTGTTCCTTCAATACTTGGTAGTTTTCAATGATACCGTTATGCACCAACACGAGGTCGCCACTCATCGAGCGGTGGGGGTGCGCATTCTCCTTAGACGGTTCGCCGTGGGTGGCCCAGCGTGTGTGGGCGATGCCCACGTGGCCGCCGCAATCCTTGTCGCAAGCCAAATCCTCAAGGGCAGACACCTTGCCCTTCGTCTTATACACATTCAGAGTTCCTTCATCGTCTATCAAAGCGACACCCGCACTGTCATACCCTCGATATTCCAATTTTTTCAAACCTTCTATCAGAATGGGATAGGCCTGCTTCTGCCCGATATATCCGACAATTCCACACATACTTATATAATATTGTATAGTGACGCAATCTTGTTACTTATGCGTTCCGCCAAACAGGCAGCAGACTTCCACTATCCGCCCAACAGCCAAACGTAGCCGCAAATTTAACTTTTTTAGCCAAAAGAGTACATTACAATCGCACCTTTTCTTAACTTTGGAAAAAATGTTCCCGATGTCTGAATTTAAATGCGAGGAGGTTACTCCCTACGATTCTCAATCAAGTAAGAAAGAGCAGATTACGCAGATGTTCGACCGCATCGCCGGCGCTTACGACCCAATGAACCACCTGATGTCGCTGGGCCAAGACCGCCGTTGGAGGCGCAAGGCCATAGAAAAACTCGTCTCCATCCACCCCAAAAAAATCCTGGACGTGGCAACCGGAACGGGCGACTTCGCCATTGCAGCCCACGCCGCCCTGCACCCGGACTATCTGTTGGGCGTGGATATTTCCGAGGGGATGATGTCCGTCGGGAAGAAGAAAGTGGAGGAATTAGGGCTGAACGACGTCATAAAATTCCAATACGAAGACGCCACGCAAATGACGATTGAGACGGAAACCTTTGACGCTGCCACCATTGCCTTTGGCGTGCGCAACTTCTCCAACCTACGGAGCGGACTGAGCGAGGTGTGCCGTGTGCTGCGCAAGGGCGGAGCCGTGGCAATATTGGAGATGACCGAACCAGAAAACGCGATTTTCCGACTCGGCTACAAAATCTACACAAAAGTGTGCATCCCCATTTTAGCGAAACTGAAATCAAAAGACACGCAGGCGTACAACTATCTGCCAATGTCCATCTCCGCCTTTCCGCAAGGCGAGAAGATGAAGTCGCTACTGATCGACTGTGGGTTCAGTACCGTCGAGATCAAGCGATTCACCTTTCAAACCTGCACATTCTATTTCGCAATAAAATAAAAACTTGTAAATAAGCATTTTATGAAGATATTAATCACCGGTGCCAACGGGTTCATTGGCAGTTTCGTAGTAGAAGAAGCCTTGAACAGAGGCTACGAGGTATGGGCGGCGATGCGTTCGCAGAGCAACCGCGACAACCTGAAAGGATTTTCGCCCAACTTCATCGACCTCCCCTACTCCGACCCGTCGGCACTGAAAAAACTTCTTGAAGAGCAAAAACAAAAGGTGGGCAAGTGGGACTTGATTGTCCACACTATGGGACTCACCAAATGCAAACAGAAATCTGACTTCGAACGGGTAAACTTCACCTACACGAAAAACCTCATTGAGGCTTTGATAGCGGCGGATATGGTGCCAGCGCACTTCATTTATATGAGCAGCCTCTCCGCTTTCGGCGACGGCGACAAGATTTCGCTCCGCGAGATACGCCTGTCGGACACGCCACAGCCTAACACCCTCTACGGGAAAAGCAAACTGATGTCTGAGCGGTACATTCAATCGCTCAACGTAGAGCAGTTCCCTTACTCCATACTCCGCCCAACCGGCGTGTACGGGCCCAAGGAGAAAGACTACTTCGTGATGCTCCAGACGCTGAGCCGACACCTCAATCCCGGCATCGGGTTCAAACCGCAATACATCACCTTTATATATGTGAAAGACCTCGTCAAAGCGATATTCCTCGCCCATGAGAAACGAGCCATCGGCAAAGCCTACTTCGTGGCAGACGGCGATGTGTGGACATCGGACGAGTATGCCAACCTTTGCAAAAAACTATTAGGTGTCAGGGCGTTGACACTGAAAATACCTGAGTGCATCGCCAAAGTCGTCTGCTACGCATTCGACAAGGTGGGCGGATGGTTTGGCACGACGCCAACGCTCAATATCGACAAATTCAACATTCTGGTGGCGAAAAACTGGAAATGCGAAGTCGAACCTCTGCAAAAAGATCTCGACTTCAAAGCCGACTATGGGTTGGAACGAGGACTGAAAGAGAGCATTGACTGGTACCGCAAGAATGGTTGGCTGAAATAACAATAAACTAACATTCTATAAATCAACAATTTAAAATATTTACTTTATGTATAGTGATGAATTTTCGAAGTTGCCTATCAATGGGAATGAAA